>NZ_JBSFJV010000003.1:0-199908 GCF_053598235.1 Kitasatospora sp. NPDC001159 | reverse complement strand
GCGGGGACAGGATTTGAACCTGCGACCTCTGGGTTATGAGCCCAGCGAGCTACCGAGCTGCTCCACCCCGCGTCGGTGATTGAACCTTAGCACGGAAATGACAACGGAAATGACAGAGGCCCGGAGGAAGAATCCTCCGGGCCTCTGCCCCTGAGTAGCGGGGACAGGATTTGAACCTGCGACCTCTGGGTTATGAGCCCAGCGAGCTACCGAGCTGCTCCACCCCGCGTCGGTGATTGAACCTTAGCACGGGCGCGGGGTGGAACGGAAAACGGTTACCGCAGCTCAGCGGGACTACGGGTGCGGGCTCGGCGATCCACTCGTCGGGGCCGCGCCCGTGGGCGTCGCCGTCGGGGCCGGCGCCGGGCCGGCACCGCGGGCCGCCTCGGCCGCCTTCAGGGCGTCGCCGAGCGCCTTCTGGGCGTTGCCGTAGGCCACCCAGTCGCCGTTCTTGAACGCGGTCTGGCTGTCGTCGTACGCCTTCCCCGCGTCCGCGAGCGCCTTCTGCAGCTCCGGCGAGATCGTCCCGCCCGGCGCCGGGGTGGCCGGCCCGGTGGGCGAGGGCGTCGCCGGCGAGGTCGGCGTCGTCCCGTTGCCGGCGGTGGACGGCGCGGTCGGGGTGGTCGCCGGAGCCGCCCCCGAGAACACCTTCTTCAGCGCGTCCTCCAGGGTGTTCTCGAACGCCACGTTGTCGTCCCCGTACACCGCCAGGACCTTCTGCAGCGTCGGGTACTTGGCACCGCGTCCGCGCACGTACACCGGCTCGACGTTCAGCAGCCCGTTGCCGACCGGCAGGGTCAGCAGGTTGCCGTACTCCAGCTCCGAGTCGCCGCCGCTCTTCAGCAGCGTGATCTGGGAGGCCACCTCCTGACGGGAGTTGAACTTCGACTGCACCAGGCCCGGGCCGGGGGCGCCGCTCTCACCCGTCATCTTCAGGATGCGGATCTTCCCGTAGTCGTCGCCCGGATCCGCGTTCACCGCCATGAACGCCGCCAGGTTCGGCCGCTGGTTCGGGACGAAGGTACTCGTGAGCGAGAAGCTCGCGACGTTCGTGTCCGGCATCCGCACCGTCACGTAGTACGGCGGCTGGACCTGCTTGGTGTCGCTGGTCGGGTCCACCGGGACCTGCCAGATGTCGCTGCCGTTGAAGAAGGAGTTGGCGTCGGTCACGTGGTACTGGCCGAGCAGGTCGCGCTGCACCTTGAACATGTCCTGCGGGTAGCGCAGGTGCGGCAGCAGCGACTGCGGGATGTCCGCCTTCGGCTCGACCGTGCCCGGGAAGGCCTTCATCCAGGTCTTCAGCACCGGGTCCTTCTCGTCCCACTGGTAGAGCTTCACCTCGCCGGTGTAGGCGTCCACCGTGGCCTTGACCGAGTTGCGGATGTAGTTGACCTGGTTGGCGACGGCCAGCAGCTCACCGCGCTGGTTGGTCAGCGAGTCCTTGGTCGCGGCGCCCAGCGTCGTCTTCGACGAGAACGGGAAGCCGTCCGAGGTGGTGTAGCCGTCCAGCACCCACACCACCCGGCCGTCCTGCACCACCGGGTAGGGGTCGGCGTCGATCGACAGCCACGGCGCGACCTTCTCCACCCGCTCCTTCGGCGTCCGGTTGTAGATCACCTTGGCGCCGTCGGTGATCGCCCCCGCGTACAGGATCTGCGGCTCGGCGAAGCGCACCGCGTACGCGGCCCGGGTGATCGGGTTGCTCAGCGACACCCCGCTGTCGCCGGAGTAGGTGTACTCGGCGTTCTGGCCGGTCTTGGGATCGGTGTAGTCGATCTCCTTGTTCGAGCCGCCGACGATCGAGTACGTCGTCGTCTTCTCGCCGTAGTAGATCCGCTGCTCGTAGTCGCCCAGCGAACCGGTGGCCGGCAGGCCCGACTCGGTGAACACCGGCTGGCCCCGGTCGTCGACCTGGTTGCCCTTGGCGACCACCGCGCCGTAGCCGTGGGTGTACTTGAAGTGGTCGTTGATCCAGTTGCGCTGCACCCCGTTGAGGTCCAGCTCGCGCAGGCCGATCACGGTGTCCTGCTTGCCCGTGCCGGTGCCGTAGCGGTCCACGTCCAGCGTGTTCGGGAACGCGTAGTAGTTGCGCTGCTGCTCCAGCGACTGGAACGTCGGCGAGACGATGTTCGGGTCCAGCAGCCGGACGTCCGCGATGGTCTGCGCGTCCGGCTTCAGCGCGTCCGTATTAGTCGAACCCTGCGGGCTGTACGAGGTGGTCTGCGCGTCCGCGATCCCGTACGCCTGCCGCGTGGCGTCGATGTTCTTCTGGATGTACGGCGTCTCCTTGGCCTGCTCGTTCGGCTTGACCTGGAACTGCTGCACGATCGCCGGGTACAGCCCGCCGATCAGCACCGCCGACAGCACCATCAGCCCCAGCCCGATCAGGGCCGGCGCCCAGGTCCGGCGGATCGGCGTCAGGAAGAACAGCACCGCACAGATGATCGCGACGAAGAACAGGATCGTCTTGGCCGGCAGGAACGCGTTGGCGTCCACGTAGCGCAGGCCCGTCCAGCCCGACACGCCCTTGTACGAGCCGGTCTTCACCGCCAGCGCGTACCGGTCCAGCCAGTACGCCACCGCCTTCAGCAGCACGAACACGCCCAGCAGCACCGCCAGGTGCCCCTGCGCGCCCGCGCTCGCCCGCCGGCCCGGACCCTGCAGCCGCAGCCCCCCGTACAGGTAGTGCACCAGCGCCGAGGTCAGCAGCGAGACGATCACCGCACTGAACGCGAAGCCCAGCACGAACTCGTAGAACGGCAGGTCGAAGGCGTAGAACGAGACGTCCATGCCGAACTGGGCGTCCTTCTCGCCGAAGGACGTCGCGTTCGTCCACATCAGCCAGGTCCGCCACTGGCCCGACGCCGCCGCGCCCGCCACCAGACCGATCACCAGCGAGACCCCGATCAGCGCCCAGCGCTTGAACGGCGCCAGCCCCGCCCGGTAGCGGTCCAGGCTCTGCTGCTCGACCGACATCGCCGACAGCGGCGGCCGCAGCCGGTGCGCCAGCCAGATGTTGAAGCCGACGATCACCGCCATCAGCAGGCCGAACACCGCGAACAGCCCGATCTTCGTCCACAGCTGGGTGGTGAACACCGAGGAGTAGTGGACCGACCTGAACCACAGCCAGTCCGTCCAGAACCCGGCGAACATGACGAACAGCAGGAACAGCACCGCGAGCACGCCCAGGGTCAGCAGGGCCACCCGCGCCCGCCGGGAGGGCGGGCCTACCCTGCGCCGGAAACCCGGCCCTGAGCGTTCCGGCATCTGGAATACCACGGTGGCACCTCAGCTGTGTCGTCTGGAAGGTCGGTCGTCAGAGCAACTAAACCAGGCTTCGGCCGAGTTCCCGCCGTTAGCAGACGGTTACGACGCCGTTCCCCCGCACCCCCGTCGCCGGCGCCCCGGCCCGCCCGGCGGGCGCCACCCGCCCGGCGTGTGAGGATTGAGTCATGTCCGACGCGTCTGCATTCACCAACCCCACCGGCTCCGCCGACGATGTATCCAAGCTCCCCGCCGCCACCCCGCTCACCCGGGCCGCGCTGGAGATCGACGAGTACGCCGCCACCCTCGGCTGGGACCTCCCGGCCCGGCTGTTCGCCCTGGTGGACAGCACCGCCCTGCGCAAGGCCGACCCGAAGATCGCCAAGCAGCTCGGCCTCGCCGAGGGCGACGAGCCCGGCCTCACCCCGATCGAGCAGGACGAGATCCCGGCCGGCACCCCGCTCGACAAGTTCCTCGGCACCATCGCCTGGCCCGACGCGGTGGCCGGCTGCGCCCTGGTCGTCGAGCGTCAGATGCTGCCGCCGGGCGCCGAGCAGTCCCGCCCGCGCAATGCCAGCGACGCCCAGCTCGCCGAGTGGGTGGCCAACCACCCCAAGCGCGAGGAGGTGCGGATCACCGCCGCGGTGCTGCGCGACGGCAAGAAGGAGATCGCCCTGCGGCTGCGCTCCAAGGACACCGCCCGCGAGGTGCTGACCGGCCCGGACCTGGTGCCCGGCCTGACCGACGCGCTGCTGGCGACCTTCGCGTAACCGCCGCTACACCTGGGCTACTTGGCGCAGGACGGCAGCGCGGATGTCTGCCCGGAGCGGATCTGCTCCAGCGACTTCAGCGCGCCGTCCAGCGTGTCCGTCTTGATCAGGGTCAGCCCAGACGGGACGTTCTTGGTGGCCTCGGTGCAGTTCGAGGACGGGGTGAAGAAGTACTCGGCCCCGGCATCGCGGGCGGCGATCAGCTTCATCGATATCCCGCCGATCGGGCCGACCTTGCCGTCGTCGTCGATGGTGCCGGTGCCAGCGACGAACTTGCCGCCGGTGAGGTCGCCGTTGGGGGTGAGCTTGTCGATGATGCCGAGCGAGAACATCAGCCCGGCGCTGGGGCCGCCGACGTCCTGCAGGCCGATGTCGACCTGGAACGGGTAGGTGTGCCGGATCCCGGTGCCGATGCCGACCACCGCGAGGTCGGCCCGCTCGGCCGGGGCCTTCGGGTCGAGGTCCCTGGCCCGCACGGTCGGGACGGTGACGTCGGTCCTGGTCCCCGGGGCGGCGGTGCCGTTGCCGGAGGCGTCCTTGGTGCGCGGCACCACGGTGAAGACCACCGACTCGCCGGGCTTGTGCTTGGTGACGGCGGCGACCACCTGGTCGACCGAGGAGACCGCGGTGCCGTCCACGGCGACGATCTGGTCGCCCGCGTGCAGCCGCCCCTCGGCGGGGGCGCCCGCGGTGACCGACTTGACGATCAGGTCGCTGCCGACCGGGATGCCCAGCTGCTTGAGCGCGGCGGTGCGGGCGCTGTCCTCGGAGGAGGCGAACTCCTCGGCGTTCTGCTTCTTGGCGTCGGCGTCCGACTGCCCCTTGGGGTAGACGTTGTCGTGCGGCACCACCAGCACGTCGTCGCGCAGCCAGCCGATCACCGCGTTGACCAGGCTGGGCTCGTACTTGGCCCCGGTGACCTGGACGGTGGTCATGTTGAGGTGCCCACTCGTCCGGTACGAGTCGTGCCCGGTGATGGTGATCACCGGCTTGCCGCCCTGGTCGCCGAGCGTGTTGTACGTCGGCCCCGGGCTCATCTCCGTGTACGGCACCTTCATCAGCACCGAGACGCAGAGCAGCGCTATGAGCAGCAGGGTGGCAGCGAGCATCGTCGCAGAGCGGCGTGGCATGCCTCGACAGTACGGGACGCGGGTGACGCGGCGCCCGCCGGGCTACCGGGCGGAGTGCTCACCGGGGGCAGCGGTGCCGGAGGTCGTGCGTTCCATCGCGGCCATGAAGCGCCGGTGCTCGGCGAGTGAGGCCGGGTCGCCCGTGGCCTTCGGGGCCCGCTGTGCCCAACCCGCCCACGCGGCGGCGGCCAGGACGGCGACAACCGGAATGATCAACCAGGCGAGCGCACCCATACCAGTACTCCCCAGCTCGTCGTGTCTATGAGCAGATTAACCACTCTGGCGGACAACGCGGCCGGCGCCATCCGGGTAACGGGACGGCCGATCGGCTCACTTCCAGGGAGTATTCGGAGTACCGGTCCGAACCCGTTCGGGTGAGGCGACGGCGCGCCTGACCCGAGGGACGCGCTCCGTGTGCGGCCGGTTCCACCGCGCACCTGCGAGGGGGTCAGCAGCAGCCGGCGCCGACCCACTCCTCCTCGCCGTCGGCGAAGACCTGGTGCTTCCAGATCGGCACCTCGTGCTTGAGGTCGTCGATCAGCCGGCGGGCGGCCGCGAAGGCCTCGCCGCGGTGGGCGCAGGAGACGGCGACGATCACGGCCTTGTCGGTGATCTCCAGCCGGCCCACCCGGTGGACCGCGGCGAGCGCCCTGACCGGGAAGTCGGCGACGACCTTCTCGGCGATCCGGCGCATCTCCTGCTCTGCGGTGGGGTGGCAGCTGTACTCCAGCGCGGCGACCGACTTGCCGCCGTCGTGGTCACGGACCGTCCCGACGAAGACGGTGGTGCCGCCGGCCGCGTCGTCGCCGACCGCCTCGTACACCTCGTCCAGCGAGAGCGGGGTGTCGCGGATGGCGAGGAGGCGGATGGGGTCGTGGTTCTCGGACATGACCCCATGATTCCCCATGCCCACCCGATCGGGGCAAGGGGCTTCCACATCACGATGCGGAAATTTCGCATCGTGACAACTGCCGTCGCCCCTATCGGCTCCCCGACCGATCAGACCGGTCGGCTCCCCCCACCGATCAGAACCGGCGCCGCTTGCGGGCCCGGCGCACCAGCGCCGCCGTACCCACCAGCGCCACCGTCGCCCCGGCCGCCCCCAGACTGGTCGCGGCCTCCTTGCCGCCCAGCCGGCGCCCTGCCACGGCGTGTTTGCCGGACACCTGCGCCAGCAGCTCCGCCAGCACCTGCTCGTTCGTGGACGCCGGACGCCACCCCGCCTCGTGCAGCCGGCTGCCCGACACCACCCACGGGTACATCGTGTACGCCAGATCCCCCGCCGGGGCCGGCGTCAGGCCCAACCGGTGCAGCCGCGCCGCCGTCCCGAGCGCCAGCGCTGCCGGCAGCTCCATCCGCCGGATCCCCGACAGCCGCTCCACGTCCTCCTGCTCCAGCCAGCCGTCGCAGCCGACCGTCACCTCGCCCTCGACCAGGCCCAGCGCCGCGTACTCCAGCGCCGCCGCCAGGTCGTCCACGTGGCAGAACTGCCAGCACGGGCGCGAGCCGGCCACCACCAGCAGCCGCGGTGCCTCGAAGTGCCGGGTCAGCACGGTGTCCACACCCGGGCCCACCACCACGGCCGGGCGCAGCACCGTCACCTGCAGCCCCGGGTGGGCGCGCGGTGCCCGGCGGGCCAGGCGCTCGATCTCCAGCAGGTCCCCGACCAGCGAGGCCTCCTCGGTCGCCCGCAGCTCGGAGTCCTCGGCCAGCGGCACCTCGTTGTCGGCCAGTGCCCCGTAGACCATCGCGGAGGTGCACAGCACCACCCGGTGCACCCCGGCGGCCGCGGCCGCGGTCAGCACCGTCTGGGCGCCGCGCACGTTGTAGGCGCTGCGGGCCCGCGGGTCGGACTCCATCCCGAAGTCCATCGCCAGGTGCACCACCACGTCCACCCCGGCCAGCCGCTCGGCCACCGCCGGGTCCCGCACGTCCAGCACCCGCCAGTGCACGCCCGGCACGTCGCCGCGTCGGTCGTCCACCGCCAGCACCCTGCGCACGTGCGGGGAGGCCACGAGCCGGGCGGCGACCCGCTCGCCCAGCACCCCTGCGGCACCGGTGACGGCCACGGTCAGCGGCCGCCCGCCGTAGGCTGGAGGCGGCGACGCCGTGGCGTCCGAAGCGTCCTCCCCTCCGGTCAGCCCAGAGCGAACGTCCGAAGGCGGGGAACTCACCGGCCATCCTCCACGGTTAGCTTATGTGCGTACGGACGTGTGTCACGTACGTCCATCCTGCCCGAGGCGAAGGCCCCGCGGTGCACCCGGCGCGGGCCTGCCGCGCGGGAGCCGCCCACGAGTCCCCCGCTTCAGCGGAGCCCCGGGCCGGCAGCACTTCCCGCCACACCCGCATGACGGCCGACCGGATCGAGGACCCCCGTGAGCGACCTTCCCTTCGGATTCGGCGTTCCGCCCGAGGAGCCCGAGGACGGCAAGGCCAAGCCTGACGACGCGCAGAAGAAGGACCAGGGCCCGGCCAGCTCCGGCGACAGCGGCCCGCAGCCCTTCGGTTTCGGGGCCGGCAACCCCTTCGGCGCGGTCTTCGGCATGCCCGGCGCCCCGGGCGGCCCCGGCGGCGCCGGTGCCGACAACCCCTTCGCCGCGATGTTCGGCGGACTCAACCCCGGCGACCTCGGCGCCGCCTTCCAGCAGCTCGGCCAGATGCTCTCCTTCGAGGGCGGCCCGGTGAACTGGGACCTCGCCACCAACATCGCCCGGCAGACCGTCGTCGCCGAGCCCGCCGAGGGCAAGAGCAAGGACCGCTCGGTCAGCGCCGCCGAGCGCGCCGCCGTCGCCGAGTCCGTCCGGCTCGCCGACCTGTGGCTCGACGGCGTCACCGAGTTCCCCTCCGGCGCCGGCACCGCCGTCGCCTGGAGCCGCGCCGAGTGGATCGAGGCCACCCTCCCGGTCTGGAAGGACCTCGTCGACCCGGTCGCCGAGCGCGTCGGCAACGCCATGGGCGGCGTCCTGCCCGAGGAGATGCAGGCCATGGCCGGCCCGCTGATGGGCATGATGCGCTCCATGGGCGGCGCCATGTTCGGCACCCAGATCGGCCAGGCGCTCGGCGCCCTCGCCGGCGAGGTCGTCGGATCCACCGACGTCGGCCTGCCGCTCGCCCCGGCCGGCAAGGCCGCCCTGCTGCCGCAGAACGTCGCCGAGTTCGGCGAGGGCCTCAACGTGCCTACCGAGGAGGTCCGGCTCTACCTCGCCCTGCGTGAGGCCGCCCACCAGCGGCTCTTCGCCCACGTGCCGTGGCTGCGGGCCCACCTGCTGGGCTCCGTCGAGGCCTATGCGCGCGGCATCAAGGTCGACACCTCCCGGATGGAGGAGCTCGTCGGCCAGCTCGACCCGAGCAACCCCGAGGCGCTCCAGGAGGCGCTGGCCGGCGGCCTGCTCCAGCCCGAGGACACCCCCGAGCAGAAGGCCGCGCTCGCCCGCCTGGAGACCGCCCTCGCGCTGGTCGAGGGCTGGGTCGACGCCGTCGTGCACGCCGCCGCCGAACCCCACCTGCCGCAGGCCGGCGCCCTGCGCGAGACCGTCCGCCGCCGCCGCGCGGCCGGCGGGCCCGCCGAGCAGACCTTCGCCACCCTGGTCGGCCTGGAGCTGCGCCCGCGCCGCCTGCGCGACGCCGCCCGGCTGTGGGCGCTGCTCGCCGACGCGCGCGGCATCGAGGGCCGCGACGCGCTGTGGGAGCACCCCGACATGCTGCCCACCGCCGCCGACCTGGACGACCCGGACGCCTTCGTGCACCGCGGCGGCGGCGACCTGGAGGGCGGGTTCGACTTCGACGCCCTCGACAAGCTGCTCGGCGAGGCCGCGGCCGGCAAGCCCGACCTGACCAAGAACGACCAGCCGAAGGCCGACGAGGGCGGCACCGACGGAAAGGGCGAGCCCACCGCATGACGGCCACCGACACGGACGCGTCCACCCTGCACGCGGACGCGGTCCGCACCCTGACCGACTGGCGGCCCGCCGACGAGGACCAGGAACAGCTGCGGCGCGACTACCTCGCGCACCTGGCCGAGCAGCCCGAAGGCCTGTACCGGTCCTGCCTGCCCGCCCACATCACCGCCAGCGCGGCGGTCGTCGACCCGGCTGGCGGACGGGTGCTGCTCACCCTGCACCCCAAGGTCGGCATGTGGCTGCAGATGGGCGGGCACTGCGAGCCCGGCGACGCCGACCTCGCCTCGGCCGCGCTGCGCGAGGCCGTCGAGGAGTCCGGCATCCCCGACCTGACCCTGCTGCGGGACAACGGCGCCCCGGTCCCGGCCAAGCTGGACCGGCACCTGGTCCGCTGCACGGGCAAGGACCGGCCGGAGAACACCCACCTGGACGTCCAGTACATCGCACTGGCCCCGGCCGGGGCGCAGGCGCTGATCAGCGAGGAGTCGCTGGACCTGCGCTGGTTCGACTACGACCGCCTGCCGGAGCTCACAGACCACTCGGTGCGCGACCTGGTCGCCCGGGCGCGGCGGCTGACCGGCTGAGGTGTGATGCGACAAGGGGGCGCGGGCCGTGCGGCCCGCGCCCCCTTGTCATGCCCCGTGCTCAACCGCAGGAGGCTGCCGGATCCTGACCCGGTGAGCCGTGCCTGGCACCCGGGATGTGCGGCAGACGGGCCGCGGAGACCACACCCTCCAGGTAGCCGCGGGCCCGCTCCGTCCGCGGGTAGGCCTCCAACAACGCCCAGAACGCCGGGCCGTGGTCCGGCACCAGCAGATGCGCCAGCTCGTGCAGCAGCACGTAGTCCAGCACGTACTCCGGCATGCCCTGCAGCCGGTGGGACAGTCGGATCGTCCCCTCACTGGGGGTGCAGGAGCCCCAACGCGAATTCTGGTTGGTCACCCAGCGGACCTGGGCGGGCTGGGCGCGATCGCCCAGATAGGCAGCTGACAGCTCCCGGGCCCGGGCCATCAGGGCGTCGTCCCCGAGGATCCGCCGGCGCTCCTGGGCAGCGAGCTTCTCCAGCATCTGCGCGACCCAGCGCTGCTCCTCGGCGTGCGACATCCGGGCCGGGATCAGCACCACGGTGCGGTCGCCCTCGCGGTAGGCGGAGACGGTACGGCTGCGGCGGGCACTGCGCCGCACCTCGACCCGGCTGCGGTCGTGAGCATCCGGGTGCACGGCCCCGGTGGGCGGATGCTGCGGCCTGGTCTGCGGCTTCTCGTACTGCTTCTCGTACTGCTTCTCGTCCTGGCGCCCTCGTGTGCTCGGCGTCGCCGTCTGGGATCCGGACGCTGCACGGGCACGCCGACGCGACGCCGGTGGATGGGAGTCCCGCTCGGCTGCCATGGCACACGACGTTACCCGGTACCACTGACAGAAGTCCGCTGCCATGGCCGAAATCTTTCGTGGAGTGATCGGGAACGAAAGGCCGCCGGAGGGTGTCTGGAAACCGACGTTCGGGAGGAGGGCAAGTTATCCACAGGGCCTGCGAACAGATGGTGTGACAATGCACCCGGACCTGTGGATAACTTTCCGCACGCGGTCGGCGCGATGGGGCATGCTGCGGTCAGCCGTCCGGAAACGATCGGAAGGGAGATCGTCGTGCGCCTCGCCCTGAAGCCCGCTCTGTCCCGCAGCTGGCGGGACTCCGAGACCCTGCAGTTCGGCACCGTCACCCGGTACGCAGGGGTGCTCGGCAACGCCGACAAGACCCTCTGCGACTTCCTCGGGTTGGTCGACGGAACGCGCGACCGACCCGAACTCCTGAAAGCCGGCGAGCGGATCGGCCTCGGCCGCGAGCCTGCCGACACCCTGCTGACCGAACTCGAGGAGACCGGGCTGCTGGACGACGCGGAGGCGACCGACCGGGCGCTGTCCCGCTTCCCCCAGCCCCACCGGGACCTGCTCGGGCCCGACCTCGCCTCACTGTCCCTGGTCCACTCCGGCCCGGGCGCCGCACCGGCGGTCCTGACCCACCGGGCCGAGACCCGGATCGAGGTGCGCGGCGCGGGCCGGGTCGGCGCCGCCCTGGCGGCGGTACTCGCCGCGGCCGGCGCGGGCACCGTCACGGTGTCCGACGGCGGGCGGGTCAAGCCCGGCGACTGCTCCCCGGCCGGGCTGCCGCCCGCGGACATCGGGCGGCTGCGCTCGACGGCCGCGCGGGAGGCGGTGCAACGGGCCGCCGGCCGGCCGCTGGTGCCTCTGCCCCGACGGAAGCCCGACGACCCGCCGCCCGCCTTCGTGGTCCTCGCCCCCAGGGACGGCAGCGCCGCCTTCGCGGGCGGGACGTACGAGGCCCGGCTGCTGCTCCGGGCCGGGGTGCCCCATCTGTACGTGGGCGTGGTCGAGGAGTTCGGCATCATCGGGCCGCTGGTGATCCCGGGGCGGTCGGCCTGCGGGCACTGCCTGGTGCTGCGGCGGGAGGACGAGGACGCCGCGTGGCCGCGGGTCCTGGCCCAGCTGGCGAACAACGGCCCGGGCCGGGCCCGCACCCCGGCCTGCGACACAGCGCTGGCGACGGCCGTCGCCGGACTGGCGGCCCTGCATGTGCAGGTGTTTCTGGACGGCGGCCGGCCGCCGAGCGTCGACGGCTGGTGCGAGGTGTCGGCGAGCGACGGGATGCCCCGACGACTGCGGCTGCGAGGACACCCGGACTGCGGCTGCCTGTGGCAGCCGATGCCGCCGGGCTGAGGCCATCGGGGGAGGACGGACGAGAAGCGTGCCGGGCACAGGCCCGGCGGCTGCGGGGCTCAGCAGCCGCCCGACCTGGGTCCGGGGCGAACACGAGCGGGGTGCCATGGCCAGGTGAGCCCATGGCTTGCGCCCTGCCTGGGGCAGGGCGCGGGCCGGCAGAAGCGGACGCCGATGTTCCGGGGCTGTCGGGCACGGACGGGAGGTGGGTGAGCGAGCCTCGAGTGAGGAGGGTGGGTGGGGGTGGGGGGAGGGGGCGGCCCCCAAGGAGCGTCAACGATGTGACCCGGATCACCCATAGCGGGCGATGAGTCCGGATCGACCTCCCGGTCTCCATTGCGAAACCCCGAGCAGCAAGCCAGAGGAGCACCCCGAATGCGCATCGTGATCAGCGAGTTCATCAGCCTCGACGGCGTCGTCCAAGCCCCCGGCGCCCCGCAGGAGGACACCGACGGCGACTTCGCCCACGGCGGCTGGTCCCACCCCTTCTTCGACCCGGAGACCCTCGGCCCGTACATCAACGAGGCGATGAGCACCGCCGACGCCCTGCTCTTCGGCCGCCGCACCTGGCTGAGCATGGCCGCCGCCTGGCCCGGGCGGGCTGGCGACCCGCTCGCCGACCAGATGAACTCGATCAAGAAGTACGTGGTCTCCGACACCCTCTCCGAGGCTGACCTCACCTGGACGAACTCCATCCTCATCCCCGGCGCCGGAGCCGTCGACTGGGCCCGCCGGCGGCGCGCGGTCGACGGCGGCGATCTGCTGGTCATGGGCAGCCCGACCCTCGTCCGCGCCCTCCTCGCCGAGGACCTAGTGGACGAGCTGCGGCTCATGGTGATGCCCGTCCTGCTCGGCGGCGGTAAGTCGCTCTTCCCGGCCGACGGCGCGCAGCGCACCCTGGAACTGGCCTCCACCACGGTCGGCAGGACTGGCGTCCACGCGGTCACCTACCGCCGCCCCGCCACCGCCTAGCCCCGCACCCCGCGAGAACGCCGAAGGCCGGGTCGTCCTGGACGGCCTCGCCCTGCGGCTGCCCCGCTGACCCGTCGGCCCAGCGGACCAAGCCGCCCAAATCCCCGCAAAGACCCCCACAAGGGACGCCGTGAGGGAACGGCGCCGCCCGCCCCGTGAAATACCGGCGGCCGCGCGGTGGGGAGCGGGCACAATGGCGTAGTGATGGTGGGCCGTCCGATGTCGGGGGGCCAGGGATTGGAGGCCCGGGTGAGCGATCTTCCGCGCAAGGCAGTGACCCGCACGGCACGGCTCGCCGCCCTACCGCTGGGGATAGCCGGACGCGCCACGCTCGGACTTGGCAGGCGCATCGGCGGCCGCTCCGCCGAGGTGGTCACAGCCGAGCTCCAGCAGGCCACCGCCGACCAGCTGTTCAAGGTCCTCGGTGAACTCAAGGGCGGGGCGATGAAGTTCGGGCAGGTGTTGTCCGTCTTCGAGGCCGCGCTGCCCGAGGAGGTCGCCGGGCCGTACCGGGCCGCACTCACCAAACTGCAGGACGCCGCTCCCCCGATGCCCGCCGCCAAGGTGCACACCGCGCTCGCCCAGCGGCTCGGGGACGGCTGGCGCGAGCTGTTCCGGGAGTTCGACGACCGCCCGGCGGCCGCCGCCTCGATCGGCCAGGTGCACCGGGCGGTCTGGCACGACGGCAGACGGGTCGCGGTCAAGGTGCAGTACCCGGGTGCGGGTGACGCGCTGCTCGCCGACCTGTCCCAGCTGAGCCGGGTGGCCTGGCTGCTCGGCCCGCTGATTCCCGGGCTGGACATCAAGCCGCTGATCGCCGAGCTGCGCGAGCGGGTCTCGGAGGAGCTGGACTACGAGCTGGAGGCGCAGGCCCAGCGCCGGCACGCCGAGGAGTTCGCGGGCGACCCGGACATCCTGGTGCCGAGCGTGGTGGCGCAGGCCGACCAGGTGCTGATCACCGAGTGGATGGACGGCACCCCGCTGGCCGAGGTGATCGCGCGCGGCACCCAGGAGGAGCGCGACCGCGCCGGGCAGCTGCTGGCCCGGTTCCTGTTCGCTGGCCCGTCGCGGACCGGTCTGCTACACGCGGACCCGCACCCGGGCAACTTCCGGCTGCTGACGGACGACGGCCCGGCCTCGGGCTGGCGGCTGGGCGTGCTGGACTTCGGCACGGTGGACCGGCTGCCGGGCGGGCTGCCCGCGCCGATCGGGGCCTCGCTGCGGATGGCGCTGGACGGGGACGCGGCGGGCGTGCTGAAGATGCTGCGCGAGGAGGGCTTCGTGAAGCCCTCGATCCAGCTGGACCCGGACGCAGTACTGGACTACCTGCTGCCGATCATCGAGCCGGCCGCGGTGGACAGCTTCCACTTCACCCGGGCGTGGATGCGCGCCCAGGCGGCCCGGATCGCCGATCCGCGCTCGCCCGCCTACAACCTGGGCAAGCAGCTGAACCTGCCGCCCGCGTACCTGCTGATCCATCGGGTGACGCTGAGCACCATCGGGGTGCTGTGTCAGCTGGGTGCCAAGGCGCCGTTCCGCGCCGAGATGCTGGAGTGGCTGCCCGAGTTCTCCGACGAGCGGCCCGCTGAGCCGGCGCCCGCGAAGCGCACCAGGTCCGCCCGCAAGAACTGAACGACCGACAAACGGCCGCAGGCCGCTCCCCGTGGACGGGGGGCGGCCTGCGGCACGACAGGGGTCGGTACGGCGGTGGTCGGCGCCTACATCAACGCGACGGCATCAACGCGCTCACATCAACGCGACGGCGAGGGCCTTGCGGGCCCGCATCGAGGCCCGCTCGGCCCGCTGCTTCAGCTTGCGGGCCCGGATGACCCGGCTGACGAGCCGTTGGTTCTCGGCCTCGTGCAGCCTGTCTTGCATATGGGCACGGGCCAGGGATTCATGCAGGAGTTGCATCTCGAGGATCCTGTTCTGGGTCTGGAGTTCGGTGGTCTGCTCTGCGCGGACGGTCGGATCGATGGCGGCGGGGGTCATGTGGTGGTCCTGCTCGTGGTGCGTGCTCGGGAATGGGCGGGTGCGGGCTGCTGCGTCGGCCTTGGCGGCGGCGATCCGGACGGACCGACGGAGGACGGTGTCCAGCGGGGGCTGCTCTACCCGGCGGACGGCCCTGGCGTGGTCGGCGGGGTTCACGCCATGACCTCGGTCTTGCGCGGACGGCCACGCGGCCGCTTGCGGGCCACGACGACGCCCTGGACGAAGAGCTCGCCACCCCAGACGCCCCACGGCTCGCGCCGCTCCAGGGCGCCGGCCAGGCAGGCCTCCTTCACCGGGCAGGTGCCGCAGAGGGACTTCGCGTACTCGACGTCGGCGGGCGTCTCGGCGAAGAAGACCTCGGGGTCGAAGGCGCGGCAGGGGATGGGGAGACCGAGTGCCTCGGCCTGCTCGATCGAGCTGATCTGCATGGAAGGAACCTCCGGGGGGTCGGCCTGGTCGGCCTTGGTGATCTGGCTTGTCGGCGGTACGGACGGGATGGGCGGCGTGATGACCGTGGACACTGTGGGCGTCTTCCTCGTCTTCTCAGTGGTTCCGGCCCAGTGGACTGGTGGTGCTGGGCCGGAGGCCCCGGAGGGCCTGGGTGGTCTTGCGTACCGGACAAAACAGAAGGGCCGCGGATCCCGGTGGTGACGGGTTCCGCGGCCCTGGAGGTGCCGACCTGAGGTTGACTCAGGTTCGTTCTCTCCAGGGTTCAGGCCCGCGGAAGGCCCGCATCCGGATGGCCTCGGCGCCGATAAAGGCGGCCTTGGCCTGCTTGATCTGCTGCTCGTTCTGCTTCTGGGCGTTTCCGGCACCGATGACCTGCACATAGCCGCCATTCATGGCGGCGGCTACGGCCGCCTTCGGTGCCTGGATCGGTCGCTCATCGCACATGCGACGCGACGTGCCGACCGACGCCCAGTCACGGGACAGACCGGTCTCGACGACGGTGCCTTCGACACTCCTGCCGCCCGCGATGTGCAGATCAGTGTGTCCAAGACCACTGACAGCGGAGGCGACGGAGACACCGGTGGCGTCGAGACCCAGACCGGTTCCACCGAGCACGGCGAGCGCCCGCAGGCGGGCGTCACGCAGGGAGGCGGGGGCAACGGTCTGGCCAGTCATTTTGGTGATCATGATGTTTCCCACTGTCATCGCCTCCTCTCGGCGTCTCGCGGAGCCTGGTTCCCCTGGCTCCGAATGTTCGGATGTCTGTCTCGGTGAAGCTGTGGGGCGAGGGGAATCGGCATAGGTGTCACCCCGTGCGACCGCGTCCCCTTGACCGCTCCGGCAGGCTATTGCGCTCCCGGTATGCCGCGCAAACTATTTTTCACGCGAGTTCCGCGGCGCGTTACACGGCACGATCCGCGGCATGTCCCGCGGCGGCTTCGAAGTCCCCCGAGCAGTCCCCCGGACCGCGCCCGCGCCGGCTCACGCCGGATCGACCGGACCGTCGTCCTCGACGCCGTCCGGATCCTCCTCGGGCTCCTCCCCCGCACACAACGAGAGCACGGCTGCCCCGTACTTGTCCAGCTTCATGGCGCCGACCCCCGAGATGAGGGCCAGTTCCCGGCTGCTGGCGGGTACGTCCTCGGCGATCGCCATCAGCGTCGCGTCGGTGAACACCACGTAGGCCGGGGCGCCCTGCTTCCGGGCCTGCCGGGCCCGCCACTCGCGCAGCCGCTCGTACAGGCCCTCGTCCATCGTGGAGGGGCAGTCCTCGCAGCGGCGCAGCTTGCGTTCGACGGCCTCGGTGAGGACCTTGTCGCAGACCCGGCACTTGACCGGTCCGCGGACCCGTCGGGCGGCTGAACGCTCGCCGGTCTCGACGCTCCCCCGCCCGCCCCGCGCGCCGGTGCGCGCGCCCGGAGCGGCGGAGCCGGGGCGCAGCCCGTCCAGGAAGCGGCTGGGCTTGCGGCCGGCGCGGCCGCCCGGGGAGCGGGCGAGGGCCCAGGAGAGGCTGAGGTGTTTGCGGGCGCGGGTGACGCCGACGTAGAGGAGGCGGCGTTCCTCCTCGATCTGTTCGTCGGTCTTGGCGTAGATGATCGGGAGGGTGCCCTCGGTGAGGCCGACGAGGAAGACGGCGTCCCATTCGAGGCCCTTGGCGGCGTGCAGGGAGGCGAGGGTGACGCCTTCGACGGCGGGGGCGTGCTGGGCGGCGGCGCGGGCGTCGAGTTCGGCGACGTAGGCGGCGAGGTCGGTGGTGCGGCCGTCGGCGGTGCGGGTGCGCTCGAATTCCTCGGCGAGGCGGACGAGGGCGGCGAGGGATTCCCAGCGGTCGCGGACGGCGCCGGAGCCGGCGGGCGGTTCGGGGGTGAAGCCGCGGGTGGCGAGGACGGCGCGGACCTGGCCGGCGAGGTCGGGAGCGCCGGCGGTGAGGGGGTCGGCGGCGGCGCGGGCGGCACCGCGCAGCAGGACGCCGGCGTCGCGGACCTCGGGGCGTTCGAAGAACCGCTCGGCGCCCTTGAGCTGGTAGGGGACGCCGAGGTCGGCGAGGGCCTGTTCGTAGACCTCGGACTGGCCGTTGGTGCGGAACAGGACGGCGATCTCGCTGGCGCGTACGCCGGTGGCGAGGAGGTCCTTGATCCGGCGGGCGGTGGTCTCGGCCTCGGTGGGTTCGTCCTCGTACTCGGTGTAGACGGGTTCGGGGCCGGCTTCGCGTTGCGAGACGAGTTCGAGGCGGTGGCGGGCGGCTTCGCCGCGGGCCTGGGCGAGCAGTCCGTTGGCGAGGTGGACGACCTGGGGGGTGGAGCGGTAGTCGCGGACGAGTTTGACGACGGTGGCCTGGGGGTGGAGGCCGCGGAAGTTGAGCAGGTAGTCGGGGGTGGCGCCGGTGAAGGAGTAGATGGTCTGGCTGGCGTCGCCGACGACGCAGAGGCTGGCGCCGCCGTCGGGGCCGGTCCACTGGTCGAGCAGTCGCTGCTGGAGCGGGGAGACGTCCTGGTACTCGTCGACGGTGAAGTGCCGGTACTGGGCGCGGACCTGGTCGGCGATGTCGGGGCGGTCCTCCAGGATGGCGGCGGTGAGGAGCAGGACGTCCTCGAAGTCGATGGTGCCCCGGCGGCTCTTGGTCTCCTCGTAGACGCGGTAGACCTGGGCGGTCTCGGCGGGGTCGCGGGGGGCTTCGCGGCCGGATTTGGCGACGGCGGCGGGGTAGTCCTCGGGGGCGGTCTGGGTGACCTTGGCCCATTCGATCTCGGCGGTGAGGTCGCGCAGTTCGGTGCGCTGGACGCGCAGTCCGCAGCGGCCGGCGGCTTCGGCGACGAGTTGGACCTTGCGTTCGAGGAGTTGGGGTACGGGGCCGCCGACGGCGCGGGGCCAGAAGTACTGGAGTTGGCGCAGGGCGGCGGCGTGGAAGGTGCGGGCCTGGACGCCGTCGGCGCCGAGTTGGCGCAGGCGGCCGCGCATCTCGCCGGCGGCGCGGGCGGTGAAGGTGACGGCGAGGACCTGGGCGGGCTGGTAGACGCCGCTGCGCACGCCGTAGGCGATGCGGTGGGTGATGGCGCGGGTCTTGCCGGTGCCGGCGCCGGCGAGGACGCAGACGGGGCCGTGCAGGGCGGTGGCGACGGCGCGCTGTTCGGGGTCGAGCCCGGCGAGCACGGCGTCGGGGCCGGTGGCGGCGCCGGGGTCGACCCAGGGGGAGCCGTGGGGGGCGTCGTACGGGCTGCCGCTCAAGAGGTCTTCCTGCATGCGTTCCATCCTCTCAGTCCGGTGGGACAACGGGGGCGGGGTTGTCCACAGGCCCGGTGTGATCGCAGGATGATCACTCCGCATGCCGACCGATGGCATGTCGGAATGCCCGCCGCCCGGCGGACGTTTGGTCCTGAGACCGCGTGAACCTCTCTTTCGAAGGAGCCCCCTCGATGTCCGGCACCGTGACGATGTACAGCACGACCTGGTGTGGGTACTGCAACCGCCTGAAGAGCCAGCTGGACCGTGAAGGCATCGGCTACACCGAGATCAACATCGAGGAGGACCCGGCGTCGGCGGCCTTCGTGGAGTCGGTGAACAACGGCAACCAGACGGTGCCGACGGTGCTGGTGCAGCCGGTCGGCGGCGGCGAGCGGGTCGTGATGACCAACCCGAGCCTGCTGCAGGTCAAGAAGGCCCTGGCGGCCTGACCCACCCGGTCCCGGCCGGGTCGGCGCGCGTCACGGCGCGTCGGCCCGGGCGGGGTCGACGGGGGCGGCGGGGGCGGGCAGGGTGGTGCGCGCGCCGAGGTCGCCGATGCCGTAGACGAGCCGGCTGCGGTCGGCGGAGTAGCGGGTCTCGATGACCCGGACGGGCCCGCGCCGGTCGTAGGTGACGCGGGTCTGCACCATGAGTGGGACGCCGGGGCCGCCCTGGAACCACTGGGCCTCCTCGGGGCCGGGCATCCGGGCCACGAGGTGGTCGACGGCGCCGATCTCGGTCCGGCCGAGGGCGTCGAGGACGGCTTCGTCGCCGCCCTCGACGGGGTCGGGTTCCATCAGCGGGGTGCCGGCGGCGAGTCCGGCCCGGTAGTGGCTCTCCTCGATGGAGTAGGGCTCGCGGTCGAGCAGTCGCAGTTGGCGGCGGACGACGATGGCCTCGCCGGGGCGCAGTCCGAGGCGTTCGGCGACGTCGACGCGGGCCCGGACGATCATCATCTCGAAGTCGGTGCTGAGTTCGCGTCCGGCGTCGGCGGCTTCGCCGAGGTAGACGGCGGAGGGCGCGGCCAGGCAGTCGCGCGGCGCGGGGGCGAGGGCGGGTCCGTAGGCGCGGTGGTCCAGGACGGGGTGTTCGCGCAGGTAGGTGCCCTTGCCCTGGAGACGGACGAGTCGGCCTTCGTTGACCAGGACGTCGACGGCGAGGCGGACGGTGTTGCGGGCGACGCCGTACTGGCGTTCCAGTTCGCTCTCGACGGGCAGGGCGGCGTCGGCGGTGAACTCGCCTTCGGCGATCCGGCGGCGCAGGTCGGCGGCGAGGCGCTGGTATTTGGGGGATTGGGCGGTGCCCCGGGGGATTGTCACCCGAGTGAATGTAGCGAGCGCGGTGACGCGGTTTCAGCCGTTTCCGGCAATGTCGTCCGCGAGGGTTGACGGCGGGGATTCGGGAGTGTCCGGCGGTAGCAGAACTGGCCCGTCCGGCCACGAACCGCCGGTCGTGAGGGATTCAGGAAGGGCTGGAAAAGAAAAACGGGGGCGCGCGACATAAGCCGCACGCCCCCTTCCGTGCAGAATCGGCCAGAAGCGGAACCTGTCGGAATTCGTACAGGATTACCAGCGCGCGGTCGCCGGCAGCGGCTCGCCGTACCAGAGTTCGACCAGGTGCCGGGCGATCGAGATGCCGGAGGGCGGCAGGATCTCGCCCGCCTCCATCCCGGCCCGCAGCTCCTCGCGGGAGAACCAGCGCGCCTCGGCCAGCTCCTCGCCGTCCACGGTGATCTCGGTGCCGCCGGGCAGCGCCTTGCCCATGAAGCCGAGCATCAGACTGGACGGGAACGGCCAGGGCTGGCTGGCGACGTAGCGGACCTCGCCGACCCGGACCCCCGCCTCCTCGTGCACCTCGCGGCCCACCGCCTGCTCGATCGACTCCCCCGGCTCGACGAAGCCGGCCAGCGTGGACCAGCGGCCCTCCGGCCACAGTGCCTGGCGGCCGAGCAGGCAGCGGTCCTGCTCGTCGGTGATCACCATGATCACCGCCGGGTCGGTGCGCGGGTAGTGCTCGGCCGCGCAGGAGGTGCAGCGCCGCACGTGCCCGGCGCCGGCCTTCTCGGTCGGGTGCCCGCAACGCGAGCAGAAGCTGTGCAGCCGGTGCCAGTGCTCCAGCGCCACGGCGTGCACCAGCAGCCCGGCGTCCCGGTCGGACAGCAGCGCGCCGACCTCGCGCAGCCCGGCCGGACGGGCGTCGCCGTCCAGCCGGCCGGGCAGGCTCTCGCCGGCCAGCGCGAAGTACGAGACGCCGCCCTCGTCGGTGCCGAGGAAGTACCGGTCCCCGGTCTGCGGCGCCTCGAAGGAGGGCAGCAGCACGAGCTCGGTGCCCTGCGCGGTGTCGACGACGAAGGCCTCGCCGCCGGCGATCGGCAGCACCCGGGTGGAGGGGTGGCTCCAGGCGGCCGCCAGCCAGGGCTCGTCGAACCGGTGCTCGGCCGCCCGGTCCACCCCCGACCTGGCCAGGGCCAGGGCCAGCGGACGCTCGGTCTCAGGCGCGGTGCTCACTTCGTTCCATCCCCACGTGGTGAATCATCCGGATGAGTGATCTGACTGCCATGGTTGTGACCGCGGTGACGGGCCCGAAGCCCGGTCACGCGCCGGGCCTGAAGTTCTCGGCCAGGTCGCCCCACAGGTACGCAGCGGTCTCCACGCCCTTGGCCAGCAGGTCCAGCTCGACCTTCTCGTTGACCGAGTGCCAGCCGTCCGAGGGCACCGAGATGCCGAGGAACAGCACCGGGGCGCCCAGCACGTCCTGCAGGTCGGCGGCGGGACCGGAGCCGCCCTCGCGGGTGAACAGGATCCTCTGCCCGAAGGCCCGGCCCATCGCGCGCACGGTGGACTGCAGCGCCGGGTGGTCCAGCGGCGTCAGGCAGGGCCGGGTCGCGCCCGGGAAGACCAGCTCGTGGCGGATGCCCTCGGGCACCCGCTCGGCGACCCAGGCGCGGACCGCCTCGCGGACCTTCTCCACCTCCTGGCCGGCCACCAGCCGGAAGGACAGCTTGAGGTGCGCCGAGGACGGCACGATGGTCTTGCCGCCGGGGCCGGTGTAGCCGCCCCAGATGCCGTTGACCTCGGCGGTCGGGCGGGCCCAGACCCGCTCCAGGGTGGAGTACCCGGCCTCGCCGCGGGTGCCGTACGACTTGGCGACGCGCAGCCACTGCGCCTCGTCGAAGGGCAGCTCGGCGAACAGCTCGCGCTCGTGCTCGGTCAGCTCCACGACCCCGTCGTAGAAGCCCGGGATGGCGACCCTGCGGTCGGCGTCGTGCAGGGCGGCGGCCAGCTCGGCCGCGACCTGGGCCGGGTTGGGGACGGCGCCGCCGAAGGAGCCGGAGTGGATGTCGGTGTCCGGCCCGTACAGGTCGAGCTGGGCGTCCGCCAGGCCCCGCATGCCGGTGCAGACGGTCGGCGTGGTCTCGGACCACATGCCGGTGTCGGAGATGACCACCACGTCGGCGGCCAGTCGCTCGGCCTCGCGGCGCACCAGGTCGGCGAAGTGCGGCGAGCCGGACTCCTCCTCGCCCTCGATCAGCAGCTTGAGGTTGACGGCCGGCGCGGTACGGCCGGCGGCGGCCAGGTGGGCGCGCACACCCAAGGTGTGGAAGAACACCTGGCCCTTGTCGTCGGCGGCGCCGCGGGCGTACAGCCGCCCGCCCACCACGGTCGGGGTGAACGGCTCGGTGTCCCAGCCGTCCTCCTTCGCCGCGGGCTGCACGTCGTGGTGCCCGTAGACCAGGACGGTCGGCGCGGACGAGTCCCCGGAGGGCCACTCGGCGAACACCGCCGGCAGCCCGTCGGTCTCCCACACCTCGGCGACCGGGAAGCCGGTCTCGCGCAGCTTGGCGGCCAGCCACTCGGCGGAGCGGCGCACGTCACCGGCCCGGTCCGGGTCGGCGGAGACCGAGGGGATGGCCAGCCACTCGGACAGGTCCGCGAGGAACGCGGCCTGGTGCTGGTCGATGAAGGAGCGGACGGCGCTGTCCGGAGTTCTCGTCATACCGACGACTGTAGTTCGCCCGTGCGGGTGCCCGCCCCGGCCGTCCGGTTGCAGCTGCCCGTCAGGGCTGTAACCTCCGTCACCCCCGCCGCGGGGAACAGCGGACGGGGGTGACCGGAGGGACCGCGCGGCTCAGCCGGAGCGGCGCAGCAGCGAGATCCGTGAGCGGGTGAGCAACGCCGCCAGGCCCGCCGCGAGCAGCGGCAGCACCAGCACGGTGGCGGCGATGGTCGGCCAGGGGAAGACCACGGCCGACTTGTCGGCGAGCTCCTCGGGGCTGATGCCGGGGTAGCTGCTCGCCAGGCCCTGGACCTTGCGGATGGCCACGGCCGGCACGATCCCGCAGACGATGCCGAGCAGGGTGCCCATGGCGGCGATCGCCCCGCACTGGAGGCCGGAGAGCGAACGCCGGATCCGGGGTTCGGCGCCGACCGCGGCAAGGGTGGTCAGGTCGCGCTGAGAGTCGGCGGCGGCCAGTCCGGTGGCGATGCCGGCCGCGCCGAGGGCGACCAGGCCGGCGAAGCCGGACAGGCCGAGGCCGATGAGTCCGGCCTTGGTCTGGTAGCCGCGTTCGATCTCCAGGACGCCGTGGTCGGTGAGCTTGGCGAGCGCGCCGTCGGCCTTCTGCTGGGCGCCGTCGGAGGTCATGGTGTCGGGCAGCCAGACCGAGCCGGCCGGGCTGGTGGTGAAGCCGAGCCGGGTGGCGGTGTCCGGGCTGATCACGGCCTGGCCGTGGGCGGGCAGCGCAGCGGGGACGAGGACGGCGTCGACGGTGACCTCGGTGAGCGTGGGCGGCTTGCTGCCGAGGGCGCCGTAGTCCGCGGTCGGTTCGCTGTAGCGCAGGGCGAGCTTGCCGTCCTTGACATAGCGCGGGTCGAAGACCACCGCCTTGCCGGCGGCGAGGGCCTGGCCGGCCGCCTGGTCGGTGACGCCGTACAGGTTGCGCAGCAGGGTGGCGTCGCCGGCCGTGAGGTCGCCGTAGCGGCTGGAGTGGCGTTCGCGGACCTGGCAGCGCTTGTCGGCCTTCGTGATCTGTTCGATCTCGCCCGGACTGCGCGTGCTGTCGCGGTCGAAGACCGGGCAGCGCAGGTCCTTGGGCACCAGGACCTCGATGTAGCCGCAGCTGCCGCCGTCGGCGCAGTCGCCCTTGTAGTTGACCCGGGAGACGTCGGCGCGCGGGCCGAGGTCGGGGATGCTGCGTTCCACGCCGTCGCGCAGCTGCGGCAGCAGCCTGGCGTCGGAGCCGGTCGTCCAGCCGCCGAGCATGACCGCGCCGGGGGCGCCGGAGGGGGTGTAGTCGCGGCGGTACTGCTCGTCGTAGCTGGCGATGTAGATGCTGACGGCGACGGAGCCGGCGACGGCGGCCATCACGGCGGCGACGGCGGGTGCGGTGCGACCGCGGTGGCGGACGGAGTCGCGCAGGGCGAGCCGGGGGCCGAGCGAGAGCCAGCGGCCGAGCTTGCCGAACAGGCCTACCAGGTACGGGGTGAGGGCGACCATGCCGAGTTCGGCGACGGCCGAGCCGCCGAGGACGGCGATGCTGCGGCTGGTGAGGCCGCTGGTGGCGCCGACCAGGGCGAGCGCGCCGCCGCCGGCGAGCATCAGCAGGCCGAGCAGGGCGAGTTTGCGGCTCGGGGGCTTGAGCGAGTCGCGGCCGGTGAGGGCGGAGACGACGTCCTGGCGGGAGGCCTGGACGGCGGGCACGACGGCGGCGAGCAGGCCGGTGACCAGGCCGACCAGGAGCACGCCGAGCAGGTCGAGCGGCTGCAGGTTGAAGTGGCCGAAGCGGGCGCCGGCGTACTCCTCGGCCCGGGTGCGCAGCAGGGCGACCAGGCCGACGCCGAGGCCGAGGCCGATGGCGGCGCCGGTGAGGCCGAGGACGATGCCGCCGCCGAGGACGACCGCGCGGACGTCGGCGCGGTCACCGCCCGCGGCGGCGAGCAGCCCGAGTTGCCGCCGCGAGCGCCGGGCCCCGACGGCGAAGGCGGGGCCCGCGAGGAGGACGATCTCCAGCAGGGCCATGCCGACGACGGTGCCGAGGATGACGACGGAGGTGCGGTCGAGGAAGCGGGGGCCGCCGCTGTACTTGTCGATCTGGACGTAGTACGGCACGTCGGAGCGGCGGGGCGGGTCGAGCAGGACGGCGCGGGAGGTGAGGGTGAAGCCGTAGCCGTTGAGTTCGGTGACCTTGGCCCAGTCGAGGGTGGCGCCGGCGGGGAGCTTGACCAGCCAGCGGTCGGCCGTGTCGGTGCTGCCGGGGAGCTTTCCGACCAGGGTGCCGGGCCGGGCGACGAGTTCGGTCTTGTCGAGTTCGCCGGGGTACTCGACGACGGCGGTGATGGTGAAGGGGCTGGACTCCAGGCCGCGGACGGTGGTGCGGTCGCCGAGCTTGAGGCCGGAGCGCTTGATGAACTGCCGGGTGACGGCGACCTGTTGGTCGTTGGCGGGGGCGCTGCCCTCGACCAGGTCGACCCGGCCGTTCCAGACCGGGTCGGTCAGGTCGGCTTCGCTGGTGTGGGTGGTGAGCAGGCCCTCGGTGCTGCTGGTCGCGGTGTACGGGCCCTGGCGTTCCGGCACCAGGGTGCTGCCGGGCGGGAGCAGCTGCTGTGCCAGCTGGGCGGGTTCGGTGTTCAGGGCTCGCTGCTGGGCGGGGGTGTACTGGGGGGCGGCGCCGTCCTTGGCCTCGCGTTTGGGGTTGTCGGTGATGAAGCCGTCGTCGGCGTTGGGGGCCTGCCTGACGGAGGATCCACGCTCGACCATGTTCAGGTCGCCGTCGGCCCGGCCCATGATCCGAACGACCTGTTCGGCGGGTTCGAGGGTGGCGCTGCGGAAGAACACGTCGGCGCCGGTGACGCCGAGGACGGGCAGCGCGACCATGGCGACGACCAGGGCGCTGCGGCCCTTGGCGCGCAGGGCGTCGCGGCGGGCGATGCGCAGGGCGAGCCGCCAGGCGCTGGGCTTCACTCGTCCCCCTGCTTGCTGTTCGCGGCGGCGCTGACGAGCAGGCTGGCGGCGTCCTGGCTGACGGACTCGTCGACCATCCGGCCGTCGCGCAGGAAGACCACGCGGTCGGCCCAGGCGGCGTGCCGGGCTTCGTGGGTGACCATCATGGCGGCGGCGCCGGCGTCGCAGCGGGCGCGCAGGACGGCGAGGACGGCTTCGCCGGTGGTGGAGTCGAGGGCGCCGGTGGGTTCGTCGGCGAGGACGAGGCGGCGGTCGCCGATCAGGGCGCGGGCGATGGCGACGCGCTGCTGCTGGCCGCCGGACATGTCGTCGGGGAAGCGGTCGGCGAGTTCGGGGATGCCGAGTTCCTCCAGGGCGGCGAGGGCCTCGCGTCGGGCGGCGCGGGCGGACAGGCCGTCGAGTTCGCGCGGCAGCGAGATGTTCTCGGCGGCGGTGAGGGCCGGTATCAGGTTGTAGTCCTGGAAGACGTAGCCGACGGAGCGGCGGCGGACCCGGGCGAGCTGCTTGCGGGTGAGGCCGCCGAGGGCGACGCCTTCGACCAGAACCTGGCCGGTGCTCGGGGTGTCGAGGCCGCCGGCGAGGGTGAGCAGGGTCGACTTGCCGGAGCCGGAGGGGCCCATGACGGCGACGAACTCGCCGGGGTGGACCTTGAGGTCGACGCCGCGCAGGGCCTGGACCTCGGCGGCGCCCTGGCCGTGGACGCGGGTGACGTTCTCCAGGTGCAGCACCGGCGCCGGCCGGGACTGTTGGGTGTGGGACACGATTCCCCCCTTGTGCTGGGTACGGGCCCGGCGCCGGGGCGCCGGGCCTCTCGTTCGAGTGGCTGGGGCGGGCCCTGCGGATCGCCGCCGGGCCCGCGGAGCACGCCCTAGGCGCGGCTGCGGCGGCCGAGCCGCCTGGGCTTGGCGGCGCCGTCGCGGGCGGCCTCGGCGGCGCGGGCCTGCTGGAGTTCGGCCTGCTGGGCGAGCCGGGTCTCGCAGTGGTCGAGCCAGCGGATCTCGGCCTCGGTCTGGAAGATCAGCTGGTCGAGGACGAGCAGCCAGGCGAGTTCGTTGCTCTCCGAGGGCACGGTGCCGGGCCGGGCCTCGCCCGCCAGGGCGCGGCCCTTGAGCCGGGTGTAGTCCTGCAGCGCCTTGATGCTGTGCCGGCGCTGGCCCTGGACGACGGCGGAGACGTCCACCCCCGGGACGGTCACCGCCATGGCGAGCTTGATCGCCAGTTCGTCGCGCGGGGGGTTGGTCCGGAGCACCGGGGTGTCGAACCAGGCCCGCAGTTCGGTGCGGCCGGCGTCGGTGACGGCATAGAACTGGTGTCCCTCCTCGTCCTCGCCGGCGGGTTCGACCAGGCCGTCGCGTTCGAGTCGGGAGAGTGTGGTGTAGACCTGTCCGACGTTGAGCGGCCAGGTGGCGCCGGTGCGCGCCTCGAACTCGGTGCGCAGCTGGTAGCCGTAGCGGGGTCCCTGGTCGAGCAGGGCGAGTAGACCGTGGCGGATGGACATACTCAGTATGTATACCCGGTATGCCCTACCGCCTCAAGCCGCGCGCCCTCGGGTACCGTCGTGCGGTGTGAGCCAGTTGCGCATCGCCACCTTCAACCTGTTGCACGGTCAGCCGCTCACCCCGGACGGCGCGCCGCGCCCCTACCCGGCCGACGCGGGCGCCCCGTTGGCGGAGGCGGTGGCCGCGCTGGACGTCGACGTGCTGGCCCTGCAGGAAGTGGACCGGCACCAGGCGCGCTCGGGCGGCACCGACCAGGCGGCGGTGGCGGCCAAGGCGATGGGCGCCGGCGACTGGCGCTTCGCCGCCGCACTGCACGGGCGCCCGGCGCCGGTCGCGGGCTGGGTGCCGGAGCCGTCCGGGCCGAACGGGCTGCGGGTGTACGGGCCGGGCGACGTGGGCGACGGCGCCCCGCCCTCGTACGGGACGGCGCTGCTGACCCGGCTTCCGGTGCGGCACTGGCGGGCCCGGCGGTTCGCCCCGGCACCGTTCGGGCTGCCGCTGCGGGTGGCCGGGCGGCGCGGGCTGACGCCGGTGCCGGACGAGCCGCGGACGGCGCTGGCGGCGGTGCTGGAGGGCGGGCGCGGGCAGTTCACGGTGGTGGCCGCGCACCTGTCCTTCGTGCCGGGCTGGAACATGGCGCAGTTGGCGGGGATCCGGCGCTGGATCGCCGATCTGCCGCAGCCGCACCTGGTGTTGGGGGACTTCAACCTGATCGGCGCGGTACCGCGCACGGTGCTGGGCGGGGCGACGGCGCTGGAGCGCACCGCACCGCGGGTGCGGGTGCGCGAGCCGCGGGCGGCCCGGCGGGCCCGGTCGGCGCTGGCCGAGCCGCGCCGGCGGCGGGTGCGCGAGCCGCGGGCGCGGCTGCAGGGCTGGCACGACCTGGCGCGCACGCCGACCTACCCGTCGCACCGGCCGGCGGTGCAGTTCGACCACGTGCTGGCGGTCGGGGTGCCGCGCGCGGCGATGGGCCCGGCGGCGGCGCCGCGCGCGGTGGTGTCGGACCACCGGCCGCTGCTGGTCCAGGTGTCGCTGTAGGGCCGGTCTTCGAACGCCCCGCAGGCGGGAGTTCGACGGCGGGCGGTTGGGCGTGTCCGTCAGACCCGCCCTAGTTGAGGCGGCTCAGCATTCCGGTCTGCTGCGGCAGCTGGACGGCCGCGGTCGGCTGGGGGTCGTACTGCAGGAGCAGCATGGCCGCGTCGTCGCCGAGTTGGCGGCCGACGTGGCGCACCACGTCCTCGTGGAGGCGCTGCAGGACGTCGGCGGGGTGGCCGTCGGCGCAGCGCGGGAGGCGTTCGGCGAGCGGGTAGAAGGCGCCGGAGCGGTCGCGGGCCTCGATCACCCCGTCGGTGAACAGCAGGACCCGGTCGCCGCCCTGGAGCGGGACCCGGTGCACCGGGGGGTGGACGTCGGCGGGGTCGAGGACGCCCAGCGGCGGTACGGTTTCGGCGAGTTCGAGCGGGCGGACGGTGTCGCCGCGCAACAGCAGCGGGGCGGGGTGTCCGCAGTTGACGAGTTCGGCGGTGCCGTCGGGGCCGACGCCGATCAGCACCAGGGTGACGAACTCCTCCTCCACGCCGGGGTGGTCGTTCTCGTGCAGGGCGCGGTCGAGGCTGACGGCCAGCCAGCCGGCCACCCGGTCGAGGGCGCCTTCCTGGTGGGCGGCCTCGCGGAAGGCGCCGAGCACGGCGGCGGCGGTCTCGACGGCGCCGAGGCCCTTGCCGCGGACGTCGCCGACCACGGCACGCACGCCGTGCCGGGTGTTGACGACCTCGTACAGGTCGCCGCCGATGCGGGCGTGCGCGGCGGCGGCCTCGTAGTGGACGGCCGCGCGCACGCTGCCGACCTTCTCGGGGACGGGCCGCAGCAGCACCCGGCGGGCGATCGAGGCGACCAGTTGGGCGTCGGCGAGGGCGCGTTCCTGGCGCAGTCTCAGGGTGGCGCTGACCCAACCGATCGTGGCGACCAGCAGGATCGCGATGACGCTGGCGGCGTGCACGGACTCGCCGAGCGCGTCGCTGCGGAAGGCCATCAGGAAGGCCGCCGCCTCGGTGCACAGACCGATGACGAGCGGGTACCAGGTGCGACGGCTGACCACGGCGGCCAGCGCGGGAACGGCGGTGAGGGCGGGTTCGACCGTCACCTCGGTGCCGCTGAGGTAGTCGAGGACGACGATCAGCGCCATACCGATGAGGGGCAGCGCGAGCGCCGTCCTCGGCCAGGTGCCGGTCGCGCCCGGGGCGGGTCCCGGGGTCGGCCCGGTGAACCGCTCTCTGATCCATCCGGTCGCACTCAACTTCGGTCTCTCCAGCAGAAGACGCCGATGCCGGGGGGCACCTGCGGTGATGACTGAGGGTCAGGGGATGCGGGCCTCGCTGGCGGCCGGAGCACGGGGGTTGACCGGTTACCGACCCCACAATAGGCACGAAACGTGCACGACGCGCAGGTTTCGGGCGTTGCCGTGATGACTTGGATGCTCTGCGTGACTCATTATTCACTGTTCCCGATCAGGAGCCGTTCCAACTCTTTTCGGTCGGGAAGTCCTCCCGGACGGACGATCCGCCCGCTGCGGACGTACAGGAACGAAGCCGTGACCTGCTCGGGATGTACGCCCGCCTGCTCGGCCCAGGCCAGCCGGTAGACCGCGAGCTGCAGCGGGTCGGCGGTCTCCTCGCGGTGGGTCTTCCAGTCCACCACTTCGTAGCGTGACGCACCACCGGATTCCGACAGCATGTCACCGTCACGATAGACAGCGTCGATCCGGCCGCGCACCACCCGACCCGCCAGCACCAGCTGGAACGGCGCCTCCACCCGGTGGGGCTTGCGCTGCGCGTACGGGGTGCGCAGGAACGCCTCCTTGAGCCGCTCCAGGTCCTGCTCGTCCTCGATGCCGTCGTCGTCGGCGCCGGGCAGCGCGCCGGGCTCGATCAGCAGCAGCGGCTCGATCCGGGACTGCACCCAGGCGTGGAAGCGGGTGCCGCGCCGGGCGGCGGGCTGCGGGGGGCGCGGCATCGGGCGGGCCAGGTCGCGGGCGAAGCCGTCCGGGTCGGCGGCCAGCCGCAGCAGCTGGGTGGCGGACAGCGCGGCGGGCAGCGGCACCTGGCGGGCGGTGCGCCGGGAGCGCTCCAACTCGCCGAGCAGCGCGGTCAGGTCGCGGTCCCAGGAGGCCGTCTGGCGCTGGTCCTCGGCGGCCATCGGCTCCGGCCCGGGGGCCGGTGCGCCGGCGATCCTCCCGCGCACCACCTCGGCGACCCGGCGACGGGCGTGCTGGGCTGCCTGGTCCAGCGGCAGCGGCCAGGGGCGTTCGACGGCCGCGGCCAGCGCCGGGTTCTCGGCGCCCTTCTCCGGCTGCTCGGCCCAGTGCTCGACCTCGCCGGCGCCGGGCTGTTCGCAGTGCTCGCGCAGCTGCTCCAGGAAGGCGGACGGGCCGCGGACGGTCTTCTGGCTCGGCCCCCACCAGTGGCCGGAGGCCAGCAGCAGCGCGCGGGGGCGGGTGAACGCGACGTAGCCCAGACGCAGTTCCTCGGTGCCGGAGTGCTCGGCCAGCTCCTTCTTGAACGCGGCCATCGACTTGCTGTTCCAGCCGCCGCGGACGTCCGGCAGGGTGGCGGCGTCGCCGCGCAGGGCGTGCGGGAGCACTCGCTTGGTGCTGGTCCAGCGTTCGCGCGGGGTGGCGGACGGGAACGCCCCCTTCACCAGCCCGGGGACGGCCACCACGTCCCACTCCAGACCCTTGGACTTGTGCGCGGTGAGCACCTTCACGGTGTCCTCGCCGCCGGGCAGACTGCTGTCCAGGCCCCGCTCGTACTCCTGGGCGGCGCGCAGGAAGCCGAGGAAGGCGGCCAGGCCCGGGTCGCCGTCCAGGTCGGCGAAGGAGGCGGCGACGTCCAGGAAGGCGTGCAGGGTCTCCCGCCGCCGGGCGGCCAGCGCCTGCGGGGAGGCGGCGAGTTCGACCTCCAGGCCGGTGACGGCCAGCACCCGGTGCAGCACGTCCATCAGCGGGTCGGCGAGCGAGCGACGCAGCTCGCGCAGTTCGGCGGCGAGCCGGGCGAAGCGGACCCTGGCCTCGGCGGAGAACGGCAGCTCGTCCGGCTGGTCGCCCCCCTCTCCGGTCGAAGCGGTAAGGAAGGTCTCCACCGCGTCGGCCAGCGAGACCACCTCGGTGGGGTCGGCCTCGGCGACGGCCGCGGCCAGCGCCTCCACGCCCTCGGGCCGGTCGGTGCGCACCAGGTCGGCGGCGCGGCGGCCGAGCAGGGCGAGGTCGCGCGGGCCGATCCGCCAGCGCGGTCCGATCAACAGACGCACCAGGGCGGCGTTGGCGGTCGGGTCCTGCAGCACCTCGCAGACCGCCACCAGGTCGGCGACCTCGGGCAGTTGCAGCAGCCCGCCGAGGCCCACCACCTCGACCGGCACCTCGCGGGCGACCAGGGCGGCGTGGATGTCCGGGAAGGCCGCGCCGCCCCGGCACAGCACGGCGATCCGGCCGGGCGCGGTGCCGGTGCGCACCAGGTGGGCGATCGAGTCGGCGAGCCAGTCGACCTCCTCGGCGTGGGTGGGCAGCAGCGCGGCCCGCACATAGCCGTCCTGTTCGGCGCCGGGGGCCGGGCGCAGCGCCTCGACGCCCTCGTGCGCGGCGCGCAGCGGGGCGGCGAGCCGGTTGGCGAAGGCGAGCAGGCGGCCGCCGCTGCGGCGGTTCTCGCTGAGCGCGTAGCGGTCGGCGGGACGGCCGTCGGCCTGGGGGAAGTGCTGGGGGAAGTCGTCCAGGTTGGCGACGGAGGCGCCGCGCCAGCCGTAGATGGCCTGGCAGGGGTCGCCGACGGCGGTGACGGGGTGGCCCCCGCGCCCGTTGCCGTCAGGAGCGCCGCCGAACAGGCCGGCGAGCATGAGCCGCTGGGCGACGGAGGTGTCCTGGTACTCGTCGAGCAGGACGACCTTGAACTGGCCGCGCAGCAGTTCGCCGACCTCGGGGCGCTGCTGGGCGAGGCGGGCGGCGGCGGCTATCTGGTCGCCGAAGTCCATCAGCCCGGCGGCCTGCTTGCGGCGGCGGTAGTCCTCGACCAGGCGCAGCAGTTCCAGCCGGGCGCGGGCGGTGGCGGGGACGGCGCGCAGGTCGTCGTTGCTGAGCTTGACGGTGGAGAGGGTGTCGAGCAGGTCCTCGTCGTGGGCGCGCAGGGTGGCGGGCTCGATCAGGTGCTCGGCGAGTTCGCCGTCCAGGGCGGTCAGGTCGGCGACGAGGTTGGCGAAGGTGCCGGTGAGGGCGGGGAAGGGGCCGCGGGCGGCGCGCAGCACCTTGGCGGCGAGCTGGAAGCGGGTGGCGTCGGCGAGCAGGCGGACGTCGGGCTCTATGCCGATCCGCAGGCCGTGTTCCTTGAGGAGGCGGCCGGCGAAGGCGTGGTAGGTGGAGATCTCCGGGTCGCCGAGCGGTTCGGTGTCGTCGCGGTCGGCGATGCCGGCCCGGAGCAGGGCGGTGCGGACGCGTTCGGCGAGTTCGGCGGCGGCCTTGTTGGTGAAGGTGAGGCCGAGGACCTCTTCGGGGCGCACGGCGCCGGAGCCGACCAGCCAGACGACCCGGGCGGCCATCACGGTGGTCTTGCCGGAGCCGGCGCCGGCCACGATCACGGCCGGGGCCAAGGGTGCGCCGATGGCCGCCATCTGCTCCCGGTTGAAGGGGATGCCCAGCAGCTCCTTGAGCTGGTCGGGATGGCTGAGCACGGCGGTCACCCTGCAACCGTAACCGGAGCGGCGGACAGGCGGTCACGCCTGTCCGCTCCGCCCCGAGCCGAAGGGCGCGCCGGTGCCGAAAGCGAAGAGCGACAAGCGCCCGACGAGGGAGGGAGCGCCGGAGCGAAGAGCGTCGGCCCCGGGTCCGAGCGCCCGGAGGCGAGCGGGCGAGTCACGGACAAGCCCTCATTCCACGAGCTGCGCTCCGTCGCGCTGGGCGGAGCAGCTGCGGCGGAAGGTGCAGCGGTCGCAGCCGCCGCCGCTCTGCGGGACGAAGCGCTCGGCGAGGACCTTGCCGGCGGCCTCGGCGAGCAGGTTCTCGATCCACGGCTGGCCCTCGGGCGGCTCCTGGCGCTGCACCTTGGGGGCGTCCGGGGCGGCCTTGGCGGCGGGTTCGCGCAGGTGGACGAGTTCGGCGCCGCCGGTGGCCGGGGGGTGGGCGGTGAAGCCGGGCAGGTCGTTGAGGGCGCCGGCCCGCACGGCGAGCTGGTAGACGGCGAGCTGCTTGTGGTCGGGCAGCGACTTGTCGGTGGGTATCTGCTTGCCGGTCTTGAAGTCGACCACGTAGGCGCGTCCGGCCCGGTCCTTCTCGACCCGGTCCATGGAGCCGCGGATGCGCACCGAGACACCGCCGACGTCGAGGGTGACGTCGAAGCCGTGCTCGGTGGCGACGACGTCCCGGCCGCGTTCCAGGACGTGCCAGTTGAGGAAGCGCTCCAGGGCGGCGCGGGCCTCGGTCTTCTCCTGCTGGGACTTCCAGGGGGCGTCGAAGGCGAGCGCGTCCCAGACGGTGTCCAGGCGGGCCATGAGGACGGCGAGGTCGGCGGGGGTGCGGCCGGAGCCGACCTCGTCGGCGAGGGCGTGCACCACGTTGCCGAAGCCCTGGGCGGCGGAGCCGGCGCCCCGGGCCTTGACCTCCTTGTCCAGGAACCACTGCAGCGAGCATGCCTCCAGTTGTTCCAGGCCGCTGCCGGACAGCCGTACCGGCAGGTCGGCGCTGTGCAGCGGTTCGGGGGCGGTGGTGGCGTCGTCCAGGCCCCACCAGCGGTCGGGGTGGGCAGCGGGCACCAGCGGCAGGCCCTCCTCGTCGGTGGCGGCGGCGAGGGTGGCGAGGCGTTCGGCGGCGGCGCGGCGCAGTTCTGGCGAGCGGGTGGGGTCGACGGTGACGGCGCGCAGTTCGGCGACCAGGGCGGCGACCGACAGCGGGCGGCGCGGGCGGTGGGTGACGTCCTCGACGGTGACCGGCGGGGTGCGGCGCAGCACCTTTCCGGTGCGCGGGTCGACGTCCTCGCGGTAGAGCTCGCGCAGGAAGCGGGAGGGTTCGTCGCCGTCGTCGGCGGGTGCCTTGACGGCGGTGACGATCAGCCGTTCCTTGGCGCGGGTGGCGGCGACGTAGAAGAGGCGGCGTTCCTCGCCCAGCAGGGCGGCCGGGGAGAGCGGTTCGGCGAGACCGTCGCGGCCGATCCGGTCGGCCTCCAGCAGGGAGCCGCGGCGGCGCAGGTCGGGCCAGAGGCCGTCCTGGACGCCGGCGACGACGACCAGGCGCCATTCCAGGCCCTTGGCGCGGTGGGCGGTCATCAGCCGTACCGCCTCGGGGCGCACGGCCCGGACGGTGAGGGTGTCGGCGGCGATGTCCTGGGCTTCGAGTTCGGCGAGCAGGTCGAGGGCGCTGCGGTGGCCGGTGACCTGTTCCTCGGCGCGGGCGGCGGTCTCGAACAGGGCGCACAGCGCGTCCAGGTCGCGGTCGGCGTTGCGGCCGGCGGCGCCGCCGCGCAGGGCGGCGCGTTCCAGGCGTTCGCGCCAGCGGCGGCTGCCGTCCCACAGTTCCCACAGCGCCTCTTCGGCGGTGCAGCCGCCGGCCAGCAGTTCGCGGACCTTGCGCAGCAGGGTGCCGAGGTCGCGGGCGCGGCGGGCGATGGCGGGGTCGAGGGCGATCAGGCGGTCGGGTTCGGCGAGGGCCTCGCGGATCAGTTCGCCGGCCGGGCGGGGGGCGGCGGGGTCGCCGTCGGCGCGCAGGGCGGCGCGTTCCTCCTCGCGCAGGGCGCGGCCGAGGCGCCGCAGGTCGGAGCCGTCGAGGCCGCCGAGCGGGCCGGTGAGCAGGGCGTGGGCCAGTTCGGCGGTGAGCGGCTCGGGGGTGTCCGGCCCGGCGGTGTCCGGGTCGCCGTGCTTGCCGCGGGCGGCGAGTTGGGTGGCCTGTCGGGCGCAGACCCGCAGGGCGAGCAGCAGCTGGGCGACGGCGGGCTCCTCGCGCAGCGGCAGGTCGTCGCCGTCGATCTCCAGCGGGACCCCGGCCGCGCCGAGCGCCCGCCGCACGCCGGGGATGGAACGGGCGCCGGCCCGGACGAGCACGGCCATCTCGCCCCAGGGCACGCCGTCCTCCAGGTGGGCGCGGCGCAGCAGGTCGGCGATCGAGTCGAGTTCGGCGCCGGGGGTGGGGTAGGTGTAGACCTCGACCCGGCCGCCCTCGCGGGAGGGCAGCAGGGCGCGGTGCTGGGCCAGTTTGTCGGCGGGCAGGCGGCCCATCGGCATCCGGCGGGCGATCTCGCGGGAGGCGGCGAGCAGGACGGCGCCGGAGCGGCGGGAGACGCGCAGCACCTTGACCTCGGCGGGGCTGCCGTCGGCCTGTCGGAAGGTCTGCGGGAAGTCGAGGATGCCGTTGATGTCGGCGCCGCGGAAGGCGTAGATCGACTGGTCGGGGTCGCCGACGGCGACGAGGTCGCGGCCCCCGCCGGCGAGCTGGCGCAGCAGCCGGACCTGGGAGGGGTCGGTGTCCTGGTACTCGTCGACGAAGACGACGTCGTAGCGCCGGCGGAGGTCCTCGCCGACCTCGGGGCGTTCGGCGAGCAGGACGGCGCGGTGGACGAGTTCGGCGTAGTCGAGGACGCCGCGCAGGTCGAGGACGTCGAGGTAGTCGGCGAGGAAGTGGGCGGCGGCGGCCCAGTCGGGGCGCTGGACGCCCTGGGCGAAGCGTTCGAGTTCGGCTTCGCCGAGGCCGAGTTCGCGGCTGCGGGCGAGAACGGCACGGACCTCGTCGGCGAAGCCGCGGGTGGTCAGGCAGGCGCGCAGGTCGGGCGGCCACTGGATGCGGGTGCCCGCGGCGGAGCCTCCCCCAGCCTCCGGCCGGGGGTGCTCCCGGATCGACTCTGTGAGTTTGGCGTCCTCGGCGCCGCCGGCGAGCAGTTCGCGGACCATGACGTCCTGCTCGGGGCCGGAGAGCAGCCGCAGCGGTTCGGCGTAGTCCTGCGGCTCCTGGTGGGCGCGCAGCAGGGCGTAGCAGAAGGAGTGGAAGGTGGTGGCCTGGGGGGCGGCGGCAGTGCCGAGGCGGCCGGACATCCGGTCGCGCAGTTCCATCGCGGCCTTGCGGCTGAAGGTGAGGACGAGGATCTTCTCGGGGTCGGTGCCGTCCTGGACGCGCCGGGCGACCGCCTCGACCAGGGTGGTGGTCTTGCCCGTGCCCGGTCCGGCGAGGACGAGCAGGGGGCCGCCGGTGTGCTCGACCACGGCGCGCTGGTAGGCGTCCAGCGCGGGCGGGTCGGGCTGGACGAGCGGGCTGCGCACGAGCCGGTAGGGGGAGCTCACGCGCCCGCCTCACTGCGCTCGGCGGGGGCGTTCGCCCGCACGCGCCTCTTGACGGCTCGCTCGCTGCGCTCACTCACGGAATTTCCTGGGGTTGTACACAAGGGGGGTGTGGCCGGGGCGGGCCCGTCGGGGGCCCGCCCGTATCGAGCCTACGATCCTGCCCCGTCAATCCCGTCCGCGCGGGGGTTTCCCCTGACCGGGCCGCCCGTCCCAGCGGGCGCGCCTGAGGTCGACCCGGGGCGGGTCGGCGAGTTCGCGCAGCGGGGTGCCCTCCTCGCTGTAGTGGGCGAGGGCGCGGTGTTCGTGCCCGGGCAGGAAGCGGCCGTCGGCGCGGATCACCCGCCACCAGGGCACCGAGCCGCCGTAGAGGGCCATCACCCGGCCGACCTGGCGGGGACCGCCCTGGCCGAGGTACTCGGCGACGTCCCCGTAGGTCATCACTCGGCCGGGTGGAATCCGCTCGGTCAGGTCGAGCACCAGTTCGGCGAAGGGCGGCAAGGAGTCCGGGAGGCCGTCGTCTGTTACGTCCGTCACCTGCGGCATTCTTCCTTACAGGGGCGCACGCGCGGCCCCGGGTGAACGATCCGCCGCGCCCGATCCGCCCCCTGTCCAGCACAGGGGCGCGGGACATGCCACCATCTTCGGGGCGGTGAGTGGTGATACGAGGACAAGACCAGATGACCGGGACGGCTGACGTGGGCGTGGGCAGGGACTCCGACGAGTCCGAATCCGCCGTGCCCCCGGCGCCCGGCGGCGAGTCCGGAGGTGGGCCCGAGCACGGGCCGACGCCGGAAGTCTCCCTGATCAAGGACCTGACGATCAAGACCCCCACACCCGAGAAGGCGCCCGAGCCGACCGAGCGGCCCTCCGTGCCCGCGCCGTCGGCCCCGCCCGCACCGCCCGCCCCGCGGGCCGAGTACCACGACCCGCTGGAGGACGCCCCGCACCTGGACGTCGACGAGCCGCTGCTCGCCGCCCGCGCGCACCGCCCGTCCGACCTGATCCGCTTCCTGGCCGGCGTGCTCGGGATAGTCGCCGTCTTCGTCCTGGCCGGCATCGCCACCTCGACCACCACCGGCATCGAGCAGGACATCGCCACCAACGCGCCGCACTTCTCCGCGGTGCTGTCGACCATCACCGGACTGGTCTCCAGCGTCGCGGTGCTCGCCGTGCCGCTGGCGTTCGCCGTCGAGCGGCTGATCAAACGCGACGGCCTGCGGGTCGCCGACGGCGTGCTCGCCTCGGTGCTGGCGTACGGCGTCTCGCTGGGCATCGACTGGTGGGTGGCCGAGGGCGCCTCCGAGCACATCCGGGAAGCGCTGACCCGGCTGCCGATGGACAGCAACGGCACCCTGACCGACCCGGTGCACGGCTACCTAGCCCCGGTGATCGCCTACATGACCGCCGTCGGCATGTCGAGCAGACCCCGCTGGCGGGTGGCCCTGTGGGTGGTGGTGGTCTTCAGCGGGGTCACCGAGCTGCTCGGCGGTTACACCACCCCGCTGTCGCTGCTGCTCACCGTGCTGATCGGCTGGTCCGTCGCCTACGGCACGCTGTACGCGATCGGCTCCCCCAACATCCGGCCCACCGGCCAGCACCTGATGATCGGGCTGCGCAAGGTCGGCTTCACCCCGGACGGCGCCCACCGCGCCCCGGACGCCCCCGGCGGCACCCGCCGCTACCACGTCACCCAGCAGGACGGCCCGCCGTTGGACGTCCACATCATCGACCGCGAGCAGCAGGCCACCGGCTTCTTCTACCGGGCCTGGCGGCGGCTGCGGCTGCGCTCGGTGGCGGTGCGCCGCAGCCCCCAGTCGCTGCGGCAGGCGCTGGAGCAGGAGGCGCTGATCGCGTACGCGGCGGCCGCCTCGGGCGCCCGCGCGCCGCAGCTGGTCGCCACCTCCGAGCTGGGCCCTGACGCCGCGATCCTGGTGTACGAGAACGTCGAGGGCCGGACCCTGGACGAGCTCGCCGACGAGGAGATCACCGACGAGGTGATGGCCTCGTTGTGGCAGTCGGTGGCCGCCCTGCACGAGCGCCGGATCGCCCACCGTCGGCTCACCGGCGAGTCGCTGCTGGTGGCGGACGGGAAGACGGCCTGCCTGGTCAACCTCTCCGGCGGCGACATCGCGGCCACCGACCTGACGCTGCGCATCGACGTCGCCCAGCTGCTGACCACCTTCGCGCTGCGGATCGGCCCCGAGCGGGCCGTCGACACCGCCAACGCGGTGCTCGGCGCCGAGCGGGTCGCCCAGGCGCTGCCGCTGCTCCAGCCGGTCGGGATGAGCCGCTCCACCCGGGTCGACCTCGCCAAGCTGACCAAGGAGCGCAAGGCCGCCGCCCGGGCCAAGGCACTGGAGCAGGTCGCGGCCGGCGAGCGCACCCAGCAGCAGGCCGAGGAGGACATCGCGGCGGCCGGCGAGGACCTGCTCAGCCGCATCCGCGGCCAGATCCTGCAGATCGCCCCCGAGGCGCCGATGGAGCCGGCCAAGCTGGAGCGGCTGAAGCCGAAGAGCCTGATCATGGTGATCGCGCTCACCTTCGCCGCCTACCTGGCGCTGACCACCATCAAGCCGGCCCAGCTCAAGCTCTCCCAGATGAACTGGGCCTGGGCGGCGGCGGCCCTGCTGGCGGCCGCGTTCAGCTACGTCGCCGCAGCGATGAGCCTGACCGGTTTCGTCCCCGAGCGGCTGCCGTTCCGGCGCACCGTCGCGGCGCAGCTGGCCGGATCCTTCGTCAAGCTGGTCGCCCCCGCCGCGATCGGCGGCATCGCGCTCAACACCCGCTACCTGCAGAGGGCCGGCATCCGTCCCGGCCAGGCGGTCGCCTCGGTCGGCGCCTCCCAGCTGGCGGGCCTGGCCGGGCACCTGCTGCTGCTGTTCAGCTTCGGTCTGATCACCGGCAGCCAGACCAACGGCGACCTCTCCGCCTCCCGCGCGGTGATCATCGGCGTGCTGACCGCCGCCGTGCTCGCCCTGGTGGTGGCCGCCGTCGCGCCGCTGCGCCGCTTCGTGCTGGGCCGGCTGCGCTCGCTGTTCTTCGGCGTGGTGCCGCGGATGCTGGACCTGATGCAGACGCCCAGCAAGCTGCTCACCGGCTTCGGCGGCATCCTGCTGCTGACCCTCTCCTTCACCGCCTGCCTGGACTTCTCGGTGCAGGCCTTCGGCGGCGACGTCAGCTTCTCGGCCGTCGCGGTGGTCTTCCTGACCGCCAACGCGGCCGGCTCGGCGATCCCCACCCCGGGCGGCATCGGCCCGGTCGAGGTCGCCCTGATCGGCGCCCTGCTCGCCGCGGACGTGCCCCCCGCGGTGGCCACCCCGGCGGTCTTCCTCTACCGGGCGCTCACCTTCTGGCTGCCGGTGCTGCCGGGCTGGATCGCCTACAACGTGCTGCAGCGCAGGAACGCGCTCTGACGGCACGCGGGAACGCACGAGGGAGGGCCCGCCGGAGACGGCGGACCCTCCCTCGTTCCAGCCCCTCGGGAGACCGGCCCTCGCCCGACCGACCTCTAGTAGACCGGCTTGTGCGGCTCGATCTGGTTCACCCAGCCGAGCACGCCGCCGCCCAGGTGGACGGCGTTGGCGAAGCCCGCGGCCTTGACCACGGCCAGCACCTCGGCCGAGCGCACGCCGGACTTGCAGTGCAGCACGATCTTCTTGTCCTGCGGCAGCTTCTCCAGCGCGTCGCCCATCAGGAACTCGTTCTTCGGGATCAGCACCGCGCCGGGGATGTTGACGATCTCGTACTCGCCGGGCTCGCGGACGTCGATGAGGTAGATGTCCTCCTCCTCGTCCTGCCACTGCTTGAGCTGCTTCGAGGTGATGGTCGAACCGGCGGCGGCGGCCTGCGCCTCCTCCGACACGACGCCGCAGAAGGCCTCGTAGTCGATCAGCTCGGTGACCGTCGGGTTCTCACCGCAGACGGCGCAGTTCGGGTCCTTGCGGACCTTCACCTGGCGGTAGTTCATCTCCAGGGCGTCGTAGATCATCAGCCGGCCGACCAGCGGGTCGCCGATGCCGGCCAGCAGCTTGATCGCCTCGTTGACCTGGATCGAGCCGATGGACGCGCACAGCACGCCCAGCACGCCGCCCTCGGCGCAGGAGGGGACCATGCCCGGCGGCGGGGCCTCCGGGTACAGGCAGCGGTAGCAGGGGCCGTGCTCGGCCCAGAACACGCTGGCCTGCCCGTCGAAGCGGTAGATCGAGCCCCACACGTACGGCTTGCCGAGCAGCACCGCGGCGTCGTTCACCAGGTAGCGGGTGGCGAAGTTGTCGGTGCCGTCCACGATCAGGTCGTAGCCGGAGAAGATCTCCATCACGTTGGAGTTGTCGAGGCGCTCCTCGTGCAGGATCACGTCGACGTAGGGGTTGATCTCCTTGACCGAGTCTCGCGCCGACTCCGCCTTGGAGCGGCCGATGTCGGCCTGGCCGTGGATGATCTGACGCTGCAGGTTCGACTCGTCGACCACGTCGAACTCGACGATGCCCAGCGTGCCGACACCGGCTGCGGCCAGGTACATCAGCGCGGGCGAGCCCAGGCCGCCGGCGCCGACGCACAGCACCTTGGCGTTCTTCAGCCGCTTCTGCCCGGCCATCCCGACGTCGGGGATGATCAGGTGGCGGGAGTACCTGCGGACCTCGTCAACGGTGAGCTCGTCGGCCGGCTCGACCAGGGGTGGCAACGACACGGGGACTCCGATGGGTGTCTTGTTCAGGTGGCCCGGGGCCGCCTCGGACGGGGTTGTTGCTCCGCCACTCGGGTGGCTCTCTAGGCCAACAGTGTCATGCCCCTCCGGTATTCCGAGACAGCCCGTCCGGTGGGCGAGACGGGCCGCGCCGGATCGTGGAACCGCCCGCAGGGCCGCTCCCGGCGCCCCGGGCCCGGGATTCCGGGCCCGGGACCCTCCCCGCCCGACCTCACACCCGGCAGGCCGTCTCCAGCCAGACGTCCCCCAGCGACTCCTCCAGCGGCACCTGCGTCCGCCATCCGAGACGGTCCCGGGCGGTGCGCACGTCCGCCTGCCGCCACGGCACCGGCTCGCCCGGGGCGGGCCGGCCCTCCGGCCGCTGGCCCTCCGCCCGGTGGCCCGGCAGATGCTGCCCTGACTGGTGATTATGGCCGGGCAGGGGGTCGCCGGCCTGCCCGGCGACCTGCGCGGGCACCAGGACCTGCCGGTTCTCCTCGACGATCGCCCCCTCGAAGCCCGAGGCCCGCACCAGCAGCTGGGCCGCGTCCCGGGCCCGCACGGCGTGCCCGCTGCCGATGTTGACCACCCCGGTGGCGGCCGAGACCGCCGCCGCCTGGATCGCCCGCGCGACGTCCCGCACGTCCACGAAATCCCGGTATCCGGACAGGTCCGGCATCCGCACCTGGTTCTCGCCCCGCTCCAGCGCCCGGCGCAGCCCCTCGGCGAGCCGCCCGAACAGCGAGGCGGTCGGCGCCCCCGGCCCCACCACGTCGAACACCCGCAGCACCGCCGCGTCCAGCCCGGAGGCCAGCACCAGCTCCGTCCCGGCCAGCTTGGACACCCCGTACGGGCCGACCGGCCGCGGCTCGGCCTGCTCGGAGACCGGCACTCCGCCGGGCACCGGCCCGTACTCGGCGGCCGAGCCGACGTGCACCAGCCGGGCCGGCTCCCGACTGCGCCGGATCGCCTCGCAGACGGTCGCGACGGCCAGCGTGTTCGACCGGATCAGGGTGCGCGAGCTGCCGTAGGTGGCGCCCGCGCAGTTGATCACCACCTGCGGCGCGACCGCGTCCAGGAAGCGGGCCAGCGCGCCCGGGCTCCCGGTGGTCAGGTCGAAGCGGATGTCGGCCGAGTCGCGCCGGCCGAGCACCGTCACCTGCAACTCCTGGTCCATCAGCAGACGATCGGTCACCCGGCGGCCGATGAAGCCGTCGGCGCCCAGCAGCAGCACCCTCATCGGGGGCGTCCTTCCACGAAGCGAGGTCGGGGACGACCTGGCGGACTGAGAACTACGAACGAACAGCGTCTTTCGAGCATCGAAGCGTCGAAGCGGCAGGGCGGGCGTCGGGCGTCTAGGCGTCAGCGGTGCGAGCCGGCCCGGCCGAGCCGCGCCCAGGCGTACGCCAGCAGCACCGCCGCGACCGCGCCGCCGCCCAGCAGGACGGCCGACGGGGTGGAGCGGCCCAGGGCGAGCGCCGCCGCCGTCGCGGCGGGCCCGGCCAGCGCCCCCAGCGCGGCGGCCGTCGTCCGGCCGCAGCGCGCCAGCAGCGCGGGCAGCACCAGCAGCAGGCCCAGCACGCCCTGCGCCGCCCACTGCGCGGCACCGGCCCGCTCGGCGGCCACGTGCAGCAGCCCACCGCCGTGGCCGGGTCCGGGGCGCGGCGCCACCACGGCGAGGACCGCCAGCGCGGCGTACGTCAGCACTGCGAGCACCGCCAGGTGCAGCGCGACCGCGACCGGCAGCACCGGCCGCATCCGGGCCCGGAACCCGGCCAGCGTGCGGGCCGCCCCCAGGTGGCCCTGCCCGACCTGCCGGTACCAGCGGGCCGCCCGCTCGGCCGAGCCCGTCGACACCGCGGCGGCCAGCACCAGCGCGGCGGCCAGCGGCCGGTCCCCGCCCGGCGCGGCCAGCGGGAGCAGCAGCAGCGCGGCCAGGCCCAGCCCGTACCCGAGCGCGGCGGGGCTCCGGCGGGAGCCGGGGTGCGGGGGCGGGGTCCGGACCGGCCCCAGGGCGTCGCAGGCCGGGCCACCCGGCGGCGGGCCGGGCTCGGCCGGGGCCGGGGCGGTCAGCGCCGGCAGCAGCCCCAGGGGTAGGGCGGCGGACAGCAGCACCGGCCAGCGGGCGCCCAGCGCGGCCACCCCGGCGCAGGGCGGCGCGGCCAACGCGGCGGCGGTCAGCGCCGCCCGGGCGGCGGCCCCGCGCGGCCCGGGCCGGGTCGGCTCCGGCGCGGTGGGCGGGCGGCGGGGCACCCGGGCGTACAACTCCTCGGCCAGCGAGAACACGTCGGCGTGCCGGCAGCGCGCGGCGGCGTCCGGGCCGAGCCCGGCCTCCTCCAGCCCGGCGGCGATCTCCAGCGGGTCGACGGCGCGCTCGCACAGCTCCCGGTGCTCGGCCATCACTTCGCGCACCGGGTCGACAGCCGCGCCGCCGGACATCAGACGGCCTCCGCGAGTTCTTCGGCGAGGTCCTGCCCGCCGGGGTCGACGCTCCCGCCCTGCGGGGCGTCGGCGACGGACCGCAGCGTGGCGGGGTGCGGGTTCCGGCCCTGCCGGGCGGCGGGCTGCTCCGGGGCGCCGTCGGGGTCGTCGCCCCCATCCTCCGGGGCGTCGGCCCGACCCCCGCGCGGGCCGTCGGTGAGCCAGTACTCGGCGGGGCGGGCGAACGGGCGCGGCGCCCGGCCGCCCTCGCCGCCGTCCCCGCCGCCGGGGAAGGCCGGGTACTGCGAGACCAGCTCCAGGTAGACCTCCCGGAAGGCGCCGATCACCGGCTCCACGGCGAAGCGTTCCTGCGCGCGCAGCCGCCCGGCCAGCCCCAGCCGGGCCCGCCGTTCCTCGTCGCGCAGCAGCGCCAGGCAGGCCCCGGCCAGGGCGTGCGGGTCGCGGGCGGGCACCAGCAGCCCGGTCGGGCCGACCACCTCGCGGGCCACCCCGACATCGGTGGACACCACCGCCCGGCCGCTCAGCATGGCGTCCGCGAGCAGCCGGGGGCTGCGCTGGGAGAGTGCCGAGAAGACGGCCACCGTGCCGCCCTCCCAGGCCTCGGCGAGCGAGCCGGGGCGCCCGGCGAAGTCCACCGCCGTGGTGATCCCCAGCCGCTCGGCGACCGCCGCGCAGTGCGCCCGGTAGCCGGGGGCCGTCTCCTCGCCGTGCACCACCAGGCGCGCCCCGGGCAGTGCGGCGCGGACCCGGGCGAAGGCGTGCAGCATCAGTTCGGTGTCGCGCCCCGGCTCCAGCGCGCCCGCCCACACCAGGGTCGGCCGCTCGGGCTCCGGGCCGGCCGCCGGGCGGTCCACGGCCGGGGTGCCCTCGTACACCACCCGGGTGCGCGCCGGGTCGGCCCCGCAGCGGCGCTGCCACTGCTGGTCGTGGGCGCTGCCCGGGGTGAGTATCGCCGCTTGCCGGTAGGTCTCCTCGGTGAGCGCCCGGAAGAAGGACAGCAGCAGTGCGCGCACCGGCCAGCGGTACGGCGCCTCGCGGTAGCCGAGGTACTGCTCGCGCAGGTGGAGGCCGTGCTCGGTGACCACGAACGGCACCCCGTGCAGGTGCCGGGCCACCAGGGCGGGCAGCGCGGCCGGGCCGCCGCCGACCACGTGGCACAGGTCGGCGGCGCCCAGGCCCCCGGGGCCGGTGCCGTACCAGGGCGCGGACAGCGGCCGCAGGCACTGCTCCAGCAGGTCGGCGGCGACCAGCACGTCGCGGACCAGCGGCCGGCCGGCCGAGGTGTCCGTGCCGGGCAGCCGCCAGGTCCGCTCCAGGAGCCGCCGGGCGTGCGCGGAGGCCAGGAAGGCGGGCAGGGTGCCGTCCTCCCGGGCCAGCGCGGCCAGCCGGTAGAGCCCGGCGCCGAAACCGGCCCGCTGCCCCGGCAGCACCAGTGCCCGCACCAGTTCCTCGTAGGCTCTGGCGTACTGGCGTCTGCGCAGCGCGCCCGGCGCCCGGCCTCCCGGCCGGCGCCCCCACAGGGTCAGGTCGCGCACCCCGCGCCAGGCGGGCGAGAGCCGCTCGGCGGCGCCGAAACCCTCGGGGCCGGTCAGCAGGTACAGCTCGAACTCGTGCTCCGGCAGGCCCTCGGCCAGCCGGTCGCACCAGGCTCCGGAACCACGCTGGGGATGCGGACGGGCACCCTCGGTGAGCAGGGCGACGCGCACGGAAGACCTCCTTCTGCCTCGGAGGGGGGCGGCGACGGCAGCCCTCGGTCAGGGCCGGCTGTCCCCTCGCACCCCTTGGACGCCCCTGAGAAAGGGCCACGGGAGCCGCGGGGACGTACGCCGGGACCCTTGCTCGGGCCGCCCGCCGTGTGCTCCCGGCGTCAGCGGCCCTCCCCCACACCTGTTCGGTCCGGCAGCAGAAAGGTAGGACCGGCCCGGGGCGATCCATCGGTCACATGCCTGGCTGCCACCTGAACGAGTGAACCGCCGTGACCTCGCCCCGAACCGGGCCGTTAGCGGGCGCTATTCGGGTGCCCGCTCCGAGGACACCGCCTGGGCGCTCAGCGGCCGTTCCCCGCGATCAGCTCGCGGACGGCGCGGGCGACCGCGTCGGGGTGCTCCATCATGGCCACGTGCCCGGACTCCGGCAGCACCAGCAGCCGGGAGTCCGCGAAGGCCGCGCACGCGCGCCGGGCCGAGCGGTAGGCGACCAGCTTGTCGCGCAGTCCGTACACCAGCAGCACCGGCGCCTCGACCTGCTCCGCCTGCCGCCACAGCGCCTGGTCGCCGCGCTCGGTGTACGCCGAGACGATGCCGCGGGCCGAGCCGATCAGCGCCTGCATGGCGTGCGGCACCTCCAGCCGGCGCCGGTACTCGGCCACCGCCTCGGCCCGGGTGGCCGGACTCAGGCCGGTCGGGTCGCCGTAGACCAGCCGCAGGAGGTCCTCGGCGGCCGCCTCGACGTCGCGCCGGCCCGCGGACAGCCGGCGCAGCAGCGCGGGCACCCCGGGCAGGGCGAGCAGGCCGGTGGGCCAGGCGGAGCGCTGCGGGGGCAGTTCGGGCAGGGCGGGGGAGACCAGGGTGAGGCTGCGGACGAGGTCGGGGCGCAGCGCGGCGAGCCGGACGGCGACGGCGCCGCCGAGCGAGTTGCCGAACAGGTGGACCGGTCCGCGGCCGGAGGCCTCCAGGTAGCCGATGACGGCGCGGACGTGGCCGGAGAGACTGAGGTTGCCGTCGGTGGGCGGGTTGGAGCGGCCGAAGCCGGGCAGGTCGACGGCCTCGCCGTCGACGAGGCCGGACAGGCGGTCCATGAGGGCGGTCCAGTTGGCGGCCGAGCCGCCCAGGCCGTGCACGAAGAGCCCGGGCTCGCGCCCGTCGGCGCCCGCTTCCTCGGCCGGGCGGTGCACCGCGAGCACCGCGCCGGGAACTTCGACCGTACGTACCTGCTGCTCAGCGCTGCTCATGGTGGACGATGGTAGTGAGCCCCGGCCGGGGGCGGTGGAGGGTGGTCCGGCCGCTCCATCCCTTGTCGCACCACTGCCGACGCCGAGGTCAGCGCCGTATTGTGGGCTCCTGACAAGTAGGCCGAGCTGCTTTTCTCGCCTTCGCCGAACGCGGGAGCGGTTACCGAAAAGTAGAATTGCCCCTCTTGCCAGCCCCGAACAACCCCGAAGTGAGGAGCGCCGTGACGGCCATCCAGGAGGCGCAGGAGCGCCCGCGCGGTGCCCGCCTGCCGCGAAGCGCCCGCCGTGAACAACTGCTCGGTGCCGCCCAGGAGGTGTTCGTCGCGCAGGGCTACCACGCGGCCGCCATGGACGACATCGCCGACCGCGCCGGGGTCAGCAAGCCGGTGCTCTACCAGCACTTCCCCGGGAAGCTGGAGCTGTACCTGGCGCTGCTGGACAAGCACTGCGACGCCCTGGTCGAGTCGACCCGCGAGGCGCTGGGGACGACGACCGACAACAAGCTGCGGGTGGCCGCGACGATGGAGGCGTACTTCAACTACGTCTCCAGCGAGTCGGGCGCGTTCCGGCTGGTCTTCGAGTCGGACCTGACCAATGAGCCGGCCGTGCGCGAGCGGGTCGAGCGGGCCTCCGAGGCCAGCGCGACGCTGGTGAGCCAGGTGATCCAGGAGGACACCGACCTGCCGGAGTCGGAGTCCAAGCTGCTGGCCGCCGGGGTCTGCGGTCTGGCGCAGATCACCGCCCGGTACTGGCTGTCGCAGGGGCTGGAGATCCCGCGCGACGAGGCGGTGCGGCTGGTCGCCAGCCTGGCCTGGCGCGGACTGAAGGGCTTCCCGATGCACCCGGGCGAGCAGGCCGGGGAGGCCTCCTCGCAGCGGTGACGATCCGCTGGCCTTCGCCTGGGCGGTGATCCGGTGCTCTATGGTGAAGCCGTACGGCGCGGTCGCCGCGAACACCTGTTCCAGGTGGTCCCGGTGCCCGCGCGTGGAGGCTGCAACCCCGGAGGGACGGAAGCCGTGGAGGTCAAGATCGGCGTGCAGAACGCGCCGCGCGAGATCGTGATCGAGAGCTCGCAGACTGCCGATGAGGTCGAGAGCGCGGTCGCGAAGGCGCTGGAGGGCTCCACGAAGCTCTTCTCGCTGACCGACGAGCACGGCCGTCGCGTCATCGTCCCGGCCGAGCGCCTGGCGTACGTGGAGATCGGCGAGCAGGCCGCCCGCAAGGTCGGTTTCGGCACCCTCTGAGGCGCCGCCCGAGCAGCTCGTTCCGGTGCCCCGTTCCCTCCAGGGAGCGGGGCACCGCTGCGTGTACGGCCGGGTGGGCCTGGGTACGGCGACAAGTGCGGCGCCGGTGCCGCACGCCCGTCCCCCGGGAGGCTGCCTTGCTGGTCGAGTCGATCCTCTTCGCCCTGGTCGGCCTGGTCGCGGGTGCGGCCGCGCTGGTGGGACTGCCCGAGTACTTCCGGGCGCCGCGCCCGCTGGTCGTGGGCACGGCCCTGGCGGCGGCGCTGGTCGGCGGGGCGGTCGCGCACTTCTGCCTGGACGGGCGCTACCCGGTGGTCGCGGTGGCGTTCTCGGCGCTGGCCGCGGGGGTGATCACCTCGCTGCTGGCCCGGCCGGACCTGGCCGCCGGGCGGGCGCCGGCGCACCGGCACCACCCGCACCGGGCCGGTGCCCACCGCGCGCCGCGGCGGCACCGGCCGGTCTGACGGTCGTCAGGAGGCGAGGCCGAGGGCGGCCATCCGCTTGGTGTGGGCCTCGGTGATCCGGTTGAACATCTTGCCGACCTCGACCAGGTCGAAGCCCTGCACCTGGACGCCGCCGACCAGCAGGTTGGACAGCGCGTCGCGCTCGGCGACCACCCGCTGGGCCTGGCTGAGCGCCTCGCCCATCAGGCGCCGGCCCCACAGGGCGAGCCGTCCGCCGGCCCGCGGGTCGGCCTCGATGGCCTGGCGGACCTTGTCGACGGCGAACTGGGCGTGGCCGGTGTCGGACATGACGCCGAGGACCAGGTCGCGGGTGTCGTCGTCCAGCCGGACGGCCACCTCGCGGTAGAAGTCGGTCGCGATGGCGTCGCCGACGTAGGCCTTGACCAGGCCCTCCAGCCAGTCCGAGGGCGCGGTCATCCGGTGGAACAGCTCCAGCGGCTCGACGAAGGGGCGCATGGCCTCCTGCGGGTCGGCGCCGATCTCGGCGAGCCGGTCGTGCAGCCGCTGGTAGTGCTGGAACTCGGCGGAGGCCATCCGGGCCAGGGCCGCCTTGTCGGCGAGGCCCGGCGCCAGCTTGGCGTCCTCGGCGAGCCGCTCGAAGGCGCTCAGTTCGCCGTACGCGAGCGCGCCGAGCAGATCCAGCACCGCCGCGCGGTAGCCCGGCTCGGCCGAGCACGTGGCCCAGTCGCCGATCGAGCCGACCGCGCCGTCCTGCGTCTCACCATGGGTCTCCATGACCTGCCACCTTAGTCCCGCCCGGGCGGGAGCCCCACCACCCGGCGCACCCGGGTGACCGCTCGGAGTGCCCGGTCGCGGGCCGGTCGCCCGGGGCAATGTCAGACGCGTCACGTGTTCGAGTCGTCGCCTGACTGTATGGTGGTACGGAGCCCCGTCGTGCTCGCACGGTGTCACCGCCGTCTCGGTGGCCCGCGCAAGCCCGCTCCGTAGCGGCACCGTCCCCTCGGACGTGTCCGCACCGGAGGCACGGGTACTCACGTACGCGGATGCCCGGTCGGAGAGCCGATCGGCTCCGACCATGGCTTGGACTTCAAGCCTTGGCACCGCATCAGTGGCCGAGCGAGGGCCGCCGAGACCGCGCCCCCCTGGCGCAGGTCCCGCGCAGGTCCCTCACGGGAACCCTCCCCGACGCCGCCGGCGACGCGCCCCGCACCGGGCCGCGCGCACCGGCCGGCCGCAGGGACCGGCGCGGTTGTGCGTCCGCGCAGCTGTATTCGGGGCCGCCCAGGCCCGTACGCAGCCGCGCGGTTGCCCGCCCGCCGCTCGCTCTCGGCCCCTCCGAAAACGGAAGAGGCAGCACCCTGTCCACCACCGCTGAACCCATCAAGACGACGTTCCGGGAACTGGGGATCCTCCCGGAGACCGCCGAGGCACTCGAGTCCGTCGGCATCGTCCATCCCTTCCCGATCCAGGAGATGACCCTCCCGGTCGCGCTGACCGGCCACGACGTCATCGGCCAGGCCAAGACCGGCACCGGCAAGACCCTCGGCTTCGGCCTCCCGCTGATCGAGCGGGCCGTCGTGCGCGCCGACGTGGACGCCGGCCGGGCCACCGAGGAGCAGCTCTCCGACTTCCCGCAGGCGCTGATCGTCGTCCCGACGCGTGAGCTCTGCACCCAGGTCACCAACGACCTGCAGACCGCGGGCAAGGTCCGCAACGTGCGGGTCCTGGCCGTCTACGGCGGCCGGGCATACGAGCCGCAGGTCGAGGCGCTCACCAAGGGCGTCGACATCGTGGTCGGCACCCCGGGCCGCCTGCTGGACCTGGCCGGGCAGAAGAAGCTGAACCTGTCCAAGGTCCGCGCGCTGGTCCTGGACGAGGCCGACGAGATGCTCGACCTCGGCTTCCTGCCGGACGTCGAGAAGATCATCACGATGCTGCCGGCCAAGCGGCAGACCCTGCTGTTCTCGGCCACCATGCCGGGCCAGGTGATCAGCCTCGCCCGTCGGTACATGAGCCAGCCGACCCACATCCGGGCCACCGCCCCGGACGACACCGGCTCGACCGTCGCCAACATCGAGCAGCACATCTTCCGTGCGCACTCGCTGGACAAGGTCGAGATGGTCTCGCGCATCCTGCAGGCCGAGGGCCGCGGGCTGGCGATGATCTTCTGCCGCACCAAGCGCACCGCCGCCGACGTGTCCGACCAGCTCACCCAGCGCGGCTTCGCGGCCGGCGCCGTCCACGGCGACCTCGGCCAGGGCGCCCGCGAGCAGGCGCTGCGGGCCTTCCGCAACGGCAAGGTCGACGTGCTGGTCTGCACCGACGTCGCGGCCCGCGGCATCGACGTCGAGGGCGTCACGCACGTCATCAACTACCAGTGCCCCGAGGACGAGAAGACCTACCTGCACCGGATCGGCCGCACCGGCCGGGCCGGCGCCTCCGGTACGGCCGTCACCCTGGTCGACTGGGACGACATCCCGCGCTGGCAGCTGATCAACAAGGCGCTGGACCTGCCGTTCAACGAGCCGGAGGAGACCTACTCCACCTCGCCGCACCTGTACGAGCTGCTGAAGATCGCGCCCGGCACCAAGGGTGTCCTGCCGCGTTCGGAGCGCACCCGGGCCGGGCTCGGCGCGGAGGAGATCGAGGACCTCGGCGAGACTGGCAGTCGGAACTCCCGCCCCGGTCGCGGCCGCGGCGGGCGGAACGGCTCGGACCGTGCCGCCGTCGAGACCCCGGTCGAGGAGAAGCCGCGCCGTACCCGTGAGCGCCGCCGCACCCGCCGCGGCGCGGCGGTCGGCGCCGAGGGCGAGGTCGCTGCCGCTACCGCTGCCGTGACCGAGGCGGCTCCGGCCGTCGAGGGCGTCGAGGGCGAGGCCGCGCCGCGCCGTCGTCGCCGCCGTTCGCGCGGTGCTGCCGCCGGGGTCGAGGCCGCCGCGGTGGCGACCGAGGCCGTGGCCGAGGCGGCTCCGGTGGTCGAGGCCGCCGTGGCCGTCGCCGAGCCGGTGGCCGAGGAGAAGCCGCGCCGCACCCGGACCCGCAAGCCGAAGGCGGAGGCCGTCGAGGCCGTCGCCGAGGCCGTCGCCGAGGCTGCCGTCGAGGCTCCGGCGGAGAAGAAGCCCGCCACCCGGACCCGGACCCGCAAGCCCAAGGCGGAGGCCGTCGAGGCCGTCGAGGCCGTCGCCGAGGCCGTCGCCGAGGCTGCCGTCGAGGCTCCGGCGGAGAAGAAGCCCGCCACCCGGACCCGGACCCGCAAGCCCAAGGCGGAGGCCGCCGAGGCCGCCGAGGCCGCCGTCGAGGCTCCGGCGGAGGAGAAGCCCGCCACCCGGACCCGGACCCGCAAGCCCAAGGCGGAGGCCGCCGAGGCCGCCGCCGAGGCTCCGGCCGAGGAGAAGCCCGCCACCCGGACCCGGACCCGCAAGCCCAAGGCCGTCGCGGAGACCGCCCCGGAGGCCCCGGCCGCCGAGGCTCCCGCCGAGGTTCCGGCTCCGCGCAAGCGCACCCGCACCCGCAAGGCCGCGGCCACCCCGGAACCCGCCGTGGAGAGCTGACAGCCACAGCCCCGTAGGGGGGGCGGGCCGGGCCGCGGTGGCCCGACTCGCCCCCCTACGGGCGTTCGGGCTCGGGGGAGCGGCATAGGCTCGCTCTGTCGTCTTGTCGCGAGAGGAAAGCTGCCCATGAGTACTCCGCCGTTCCTGACTCTGCCCGGCTGTGCCCGGGCGGAGCGTGTGGTGACCGCGCGCGGGGAGTTCGCGGCACTGCGGGCGGAGCCGGACGGGCCGGTGCGCGGGTCCGCGCTGCTGGTGCCGGGGTTCACGGGCAGCAAGGAGGACTTCATCGGCCTGTTGGAACCGCTGGCGGTCGCCGGGTATCGGGTGACGGCCGTGGACCAGCGGGGCCAGTACGAGACCGGCGGACCGGACGAGGCGGGCGCCTACGGGGTGACGGCGCTGGGCTCGGACGTGCGGGCGCTGACCGAGGTGCTGGCGGCCGAGGGCGGGCCGCTGCACCTGCTGGGGCACTCCTTCGGCGGCCAGGTGGTGCGGGAGGCCGTGCTCGCGGCCGCCGCCGAGGGGCCGCTGCCCTGGCGCTCACTGACCCTGATGGCCACCGGCCCGGGGGCGATCGACCCGGCCGAGGCGGCCCGGACCAAGCTGCTGCTGGACGTCCTGCCGGTCATGACCCTGGAGGAGATCTGGCAGGTCATGCGGCAGATGGACGAGAGCAGCGACGCGCCGAAGCCCGTCCTGGAGCCGGACGTCGCGGAGTTCCTGCACCTCCGTTGGGTGGCCAATGTGCCGCGGGCGCTGGCCGTGACCGGCGGGCACCTGGTGGACGCGCCGGACCGGGTGGACGAGCTGGCCGCGGTGGCCGCCGGGGTGCTGCCGGTACTGGTGCTGTCCGGGGGGCGGGACTACGCCTGGCCGGTGCCGGAGCAGTCCCGGATGGCGGAGCGGCTGGGCGCCCGCCGGGTGGTCGTCGCGGACGCGGGCCACTCCCCCAACGCCGAGCAGCCGGCCGCCACGGCCGAGGCGCTGGCCGCGTTCTGGGTCTGACCGGCCGGGTTCCGGGCCGACGGAGCGGCCCCGACCTAGCCCGCGCGGCACCTCCGCCGGAGTGGTCTGAACCACTTCCGGAACTCCAACCGTCCTCGGCGCGGGACAAAATTCGTTAGTTACGGTAATCTTTGATTCTGTCCGGGAATCATCGCCGGCCCTCACGCGGGTGCCAATCAGTCGAAACCTGGACGTTACGGACGGGCAACGGCCCAGTAGCACCGCCACGGCACCGTGGTTGCACGAGGCATTGGACGCACCAGGCAAGCAGGGGGAGCCCTTGCCGCAGCAGACCGCCGCACGTACGACGCGATCGGTCCGGCCGCACCGCCGGATCCGCAGGACCCCGAACGGGCTGATACCGACTCAGCCGCAATCGCCCCGCCCCGCGGGGCCAGGAAAGGAGACGCCCATGACCAAGCCCATGCGCTTCGAGATCCTCCGACTGGACGACACCGACGGCTCCGCCACCGACCGTCTGATCGCCGACGCCGAGACCGTCCGCGAGTACGTCGAGGCCGCCGCCCGCACCGGCGAGCGCCTGCTCATCCGCCCGTGCCCGACCGTCTGACCAAGCGCGGCGCCTCCGACCGGGAGCCCCCACCCGCCGCCGACGAGCCCGGCGCGTCCGATCCGGACGTTCCGATACCCGACTGACGCCCCGTCACCGCATTCGCCGATGACGGGGCGTCAGTGCGTTCGGGGGTGACCCCGGGGACGTTTGCCACCGCCTGCGACGGGACATGCCCCAACGGGAACCGCCCGCGTCCGCCCACCCCGCGCCGACCGGGCGTCCGCCACCGACAGGTGCCGCCGAGCCGTCCGTACGGGTGATCGTCCTTGACGCGGCGGTCCGGAGGGAGGAGCGTTGTCGGCTATGAGGGGCGAGCCAAGCTGCCCGAGGTGCGCCGGCCGGGTCCGCGCCCCCGGTCTGTTCTCAGACACCTGGCAGTGCGACCGGCACGGAGCCGTGCACCCGATGCAGCCCGTACTGCCCCCGAGCGTGGAAGCCCTGGGCGTGGCCGTCGCCCGCTCACAGGTTCCCGTCTGGCTGCCCTGGCCGCTCCCGGTCGGCTGGCTCTACACCGGCATCGCCCACGTCGGCGACGACGTCTCCGGCGCCCGGGCCACCGCCGTCGCCTGCTCCGGGCCGGCCCCGCTCGGCGGCTTCGGCGAGCTGGTGCTGATCGCCGAGGAGCTGGGCGTAGGGCTCGGCGCCCGCTACGCCGGACTGCCCGGCCCGGACCCGGGCGACTCGGTCGGCCTCTACAAGCCCGCCGACGCCAAGCTGATGGCCGCCGGGCGCCCCACCCCGATGTTCCACGTCCCGGACGCCCCGGCCGACCGCGCGGTGTTCGCCGGCGAGGCCCGCGGGCTCTGGCTCTGGGCGGTCGCCTGGCCCGAGCAGTCCGCCCTGGTGATGTACGACGAGCTGGTGCTCACCGACCTGCGCGAGGCCGGCGCCGAGCTGGACCTGCTGCCCTGCGGAGCCCTCTCCCCCCGGCTGCTCGGCTGACCGGCCCGTTAACGGCCTATCCTGGGCGGCACCCACGAGCCTCCAGGAGTCCGCCCCGTGCGCATCGACCTGCACGCCCACAGCAACGCCTCCGACGGCACCGACAGCCCGGCCGAGCTGGTCGCCGCGGCGGTCGCCGCCGGTCTCGACGTGGTGGCCCTCACCGACCACGACACGGTCGCCGGCCACGCCGAGGCCGCCGAGGCGGTGCACGCGCTGCCGGACGGCGCTCGGCTGACTGTCGTCCCGGGCGCCGAACTGTCCTGCGTGGTGGACGGCATCAGCATGCACCTGCTGGCGTACCTGTTCGACCCGCAGGAGCCGGAGTTCGCACGCGAGCGGGAGCTGGTGCGCACCGACCGGTTCCGGCGCGGGCGGGCGATCGTCGAGCGCTGCCGCGAACTCGGCGCGGACATCAGCTGGGAGCAGGTGCGGCGGATCGCCGGGGCCGGCTCGGTCGGGCGGCCGCACATCGCCAGCGCGCTGGTCGAGGCGGGCGTGGTGGCCACCGTCTCGGACGCCTTCACCCAGGACTGGCTGGCCAACGGCGGCCGGGCGGACGTCCGCAAGCACGAGACCGACCCGGCGGAGGCGGTCCGGCTGGTCCGGGCGGCCGGCGGGGTGCCGGTCTTCGCCCACCCGGGCGCGGTCAAGCGCGGCCGGACGGTCCCGGACCGGGTGATCGCCGACCTCGCGGCGGCCGGGCTGGCCGCGCTTGAGGTCGACCACACCGACCACGACGAGGAGACCAGGCAGCGGCTGCGCGGCCTGGCCGGCGAGCTGGGCCTGCTGGTCACCGGCTCCAGCGACTACCACGGCAGCCGCAAGACCGTCCGGCTCGGCGAGCACACCACCGACCCGGCGGTGTACGAGGCGCTGCTGGCGCAGGCCACCGGCGCCAAGCCGATCGAGCGCTGAGGAGGGGACCCGAGAAGGGACGCTGAGCGGAGCGCCTCGCGGGGCCCGGAGCGGCCGTACCGGCATGCGGGAAGCCTCTGTGCCGCACTCCCGCGTACGGAGGCGCGGCACGGGCGTGCGCTGTGGCCCGCACGCCCCGCCTGAACGGCCGTCAGTCGAGCCGGACGCCGCGCCGGTCCGGGTCGCGCAGGTCGGTGCCCTGGTTCAGCCAGCGCTCCTGGAGCGCGGCCGCGCCGTGCACCCGCTTCCAGCCCGCCTCGTTGGGCGTCATCGGCAGCAGCGGCAGGAAGCGCACCGGCTCGGCGGGCTCGGCCAGTTCGAGGTCCTCGACCAGGCCGCCCGGCTCGGCGGCCAGCACCGAGGTGAAGGGGGCGCCGTCCCAGAGCGGGGCGCCGAGGTCCAGCGAGCCGCCGGGGGCCACCACCAGTCCCTCGACCTGCGGGGTCGCGGCGAAGGTGGCGAGGCTGCGCAGCACGCTGTCGTGCCCGCCGCGCACGGTCAGCACCAGTTCGACGCGCGGCCCGCGCACCTGGTCGGCGACCAGCGCGGTCGGATCGGCCATCGGCGCGGCGGACATCCCGAGCGTGGTGTAGCGGACCAGTCCGTCGGCGTCCGGGCCGAAGCGCAGCACCTCGATCCGGTCGGCGCCGAGGAAGGTGACGGCGGCGCGGCCGCCAGGTTCGCCGAAGGTGGAGATCAACCGGGCCTCGACGGCGGCCAGCACCGCCTCCCGGGAGAGTTCCGGGGAGTTGCCGCCGTGGGGGTCGCCGAAGGACGGGAAGTCGTGGGCCATGCCGGTGAGCGTAACCCGCCGGGGTGCGCGGGCTTCGTGCGGGCGGTGCGGCCGGCCGGGGCGTCAAGGGCCCGCAAAGGGATGGGAAACCCCTCGGCGCCGATGCCCGGTCAGATGTTAGGGTGAGCGACTGGCCACCGGGATCGCTCGTCCCGGGGCGGCGGCGCGAAGGAGGTGGTTGCGGTGGATACCGGCCGGCCATGCAGTACCGGCAGCTCTGCCCGGCCCCGACTTCCCCGCACCCCTCGCCTCGCAGGCCCTACCGGCTGATCCAGCCGTAGTGGCCCCGGGCGCGGATCGACGGCGGACGGACCGGCCGGGAGAGCACCCTCATCCCCTTCACCGGTGTTCCTCGCCGTCGCACCATGGCCCTGCTTCCCGCGTTCTCCGTGCCGCCGTGCGACGGCTCCTGCCCCAGGGAGCCTGCCATGTCGATGATCAACAGCCTGCGCGCCGCCGTCCGCACCAACCGCCGTCGGGGCGTCACCGGTCCGTACGACGCCGTGCCGGAAGGCGGCAGCTCGGCGGTCGTGGACTGCGCGGTCTACCAGCACGGCCGGCGCAGCGGTGAGGCCTGCAGCCCGCACGACGCCGCCCGGCGGGTCAAGGCGGCGCGCCAACTCCCGGACAGCTCGGGGTCGTTCAGCTGGATCGGGCTGCACGAGCCGACCGAGGACGAGTTCGAGGGCATCGCGCAGCGCTTCGGCCTGCACCCGCTCGCGGTGGAGGACGCGGTGCACGCGCACCAGCGGCCCAAGGTGGAGCGCTACGACGACGTGCTGTTCGCCGTCTTCAAGACCATCCGCTACGTCGAGCACGACCAGCTCACGCCGACCAGCGAGGTGGTGGAGACCGGCGAGCTGATGGTGTTCGCCGGGCGGGACTTCGTGATCACGGTCCGGCACGGCGGCCACGGTTCGCTGCAGGAGCTGCGGCACCGGCTGGAGGCGGACGCGGACGAGTCCGGGCTGCTGGCCAAGGGCCCGTCCGCGGTGCTGCACGCGATCGCCGACCACGTGGTGGACAACTACCTGCTGGTCGCCGAGCGGCTGCAGAACGACGTGGACGAGATCGAGTACGGCGTCTTCTCGGCCAGGGGCGCGCGCAGCACCGATGTCGGCCGGGTCTACCAACTCAAGCGCGAGGTGCTGGAGTTCAAGCGTGCGGTGGTGCCGCTGCTGCGTCCGATGCAGCAGTTGTCGGAGCCGTCGCAGGGGCTGGTGGACCCGGACATCCAGAAGTACTTCCGGGACGTCGCGGACCACCTGGCCCGGGTCACCGAGCAGGTGCACGGTTTCGACGAGCTGCTGAACTCGCTGTTGCAGGCAAGCCTGGCGCAGGTGTCGGTGGCGCAGAACGAGGACATGCGCAAGATCACCGCCTGGGCGGCGATCTTCGCGGTGCCCACCATGATCACCGGCGTGTATGGGATGAACTTCGACTACATGCCGGAGCTGCACAACCCGTACGGCTATCCGGCGGTGCTCGGCGCGGTCACGTTGATCTGCGTCGGGATGTACCGGGGCTTCCGTCGCAACGGCTGGCTGTAGCCCCGGCTCAGGGCCGCCGCCCACCGCGGGCGACCAGGACCAGGCCGAGCAGGATCAGCACCACCGCCGGGTAGGCGGCCGCCGGGGGCCACTGGCCGAGCCAGAGGGCGGCGATCAGGGTCGCGCCCGGGGTCTCCAGCAGGATCGCGGTGGAAGTGATCGAGGGGCCGAGGTTGCGCACCACCCGGTTGCTGAGCGAGTGCCCGAGCAGCTGGGCGACGACCATCAGCAGCACGATCTGCCACCAGGCCCCGGCCGACCAGCCGGACAGGGGCGTCCCGGTGGCCAGGCAGATCACGAGCAGGCCGACCGCGGTGGTGGCGTAGCAGATCAGGGTGTAGCCGGTGGTGCTGACGGTCTTGCGGACCTCGGCGCCGAGCAGCATGTACCCGGCCGCGGCGAGGCCGGCGGCGAGGGCGAGGGCGTCGCCGAGCAGGGCGCGCGGGGAGAGTGAGAGGTCGACGCCGGTCAGGACGAGGACGCCGGCGAAGGCGACGACCGTGCCGAGCCAGACCGTGCGCGGGGCGCGGACGCCGAACAGCCGCATCAACAGGATGGTCCACAGCGGGGTGGTGGTGACCAGGGCGGTGGCGGAGGCCACCGAGGTCATCCGCAGGCTGGGCATCCAGAGGGCGAAGTGCACGGCGAGCAGGGCGCCAGCGGCGATCGCGAGCAGCAGTGCCCGGCGGCCGATGCCGCGCAGTTCGGCACGGTGGCGCAGCAGGGCGTAGGGGCCGAGGACGCCGACGGACATGACGTTGCGCCAGAGGGCGATGGCCAGCGCGGGTGCGGCGGTGGCGCTGATCAGCGGTCCGGAGAACGAGATGCCGCCGATGGAGACGGCGAGCAGCAGCAGGTCGAGGGCGGGGAGCGGGTGCGCGGGCCGGGGGTCGTCGGCGGCGGGGGTGGCAGGGGCGGTCGCGGGCCGGGCGGCGGGCACGGCGCTCCTTCGCTGGTCATGGTGTGGGGCGCTCATACGGTAAGGCCCGTGGTGCGCGAATGGAACTGTCGCCCGGAGGCTGAGACATCCGGTGGACAGAAAGGGACGGGAAGCACGGCGAAGGCGGGGAACCCGTACGCTGTCGGCCATGGACCGTACGCCCGCCGCCGCGACCGCCGACGACTTCCTCGACCAGGCCCTGATGGAGGAGGCCGCGAAGAAGTCCGGTCTGCTCTGGGTGCGCGCGGACGGCCAGGAGCAGGCCCGGCCGCTGTGGCACGCCTGGCACGACGGCGCGGTGGTGGTGGTCGGCGACGGCGGCGAGCAGCCGCTGCACGGTCTGACGCCGGGCGCCGCGGCCGTGGTCACGGTGCGCAGCAAGGACAAGGGCGGCCGACTGGCCGGCTGGGGCGCCAGGGTGGTGGAGCTGGTGCCGGGCAGCGAGGCCTGGCGGGGCGCCGTGGAGGAGCTCAAGGGCAAGCGGCTGAACGCGCCCGACACCGACGCCATCACCGAGCGCTGGGCCCGCGAGTGCCGGGTGCTGCGGCTGGAGCCGGCCGGCACGCTGACCGAGCGCCCGGGGGCGATGCCGGACGGCTCGCACGCGGCCCAGCCGATGCCGACCCCGGCCACCACCCGCCGCCCGATCCCTGCCGGTCTGCCCAGACTGCTGTTCAAGCGCCGCTGACGGTTCATGTCCACGACTCCTGCGGCCGCTACCGTGCCACTCCGAGCCGGGCCCCGAGCACACGGGTAGCCTTGGCGGCGGGTGTGCTCGGCGCACCCTCCCCACGGCGTCGAGCGATCGGAGGGAGTCCATGGCAGGGCCAGGCGCCCGGGTCTTCATCTCCCATCTCTCGGCCATCGCGGTCTTCGACCCGAACGGCGACCAGGTCGGGCGGGTCCGGGACGTGGTGGTCTCGCTGCGGCTCGGCGGCCGCCCGCCGCGGGTGCTCGGTCTGGTGGTCGAGGTCGTCGGCCGGCGCCGGATCTTCCTGCCGATGACCCGGGTGACCAGCCTGGAGTCCGGCCAGGTGCTCACCACCGGCCTGATCAACCTGCGGCGCTTCGAGCAGCGCCCGTCCGAGACCCTGGTGCTCGCCGAGCTGCTGGACCGCACCGTCACCTGGTCCAAGACCGGTGAGGAGGTCACCGTGCTGGACGTCGGCATGGTGCAGACCCGGTTGCGCGAGTGGGAGATCAGCAAGGTCTTCGTCCAGGTCGGCCGGGCCGGCCGGCTGCGCAAGGGCAAGGGCGAGCGGCTCACCCTGGACTGGCAGGACGTCACCGGCTTCACGCTGCCCGAGCAGGACCAGGGCGCGGCCAACCTGCTGGCCACCTTCGAGCAGCTGCGCCCGGCCGACCTCGCCAGCGTGATGCACCACCTGTCCGCGAAGCGCCGCGCCGAGGTGGCCGCCGCACTGCCGGACGACCGGCTCGCGGACGTCATGGAGGAGCTGCCCGAGGACGACCAGGTCGAGATCATCGGCAAGCTGAAGGACGAGCGCGCCGCCGACGTCCTGGAGGCGATGGACCCGGACGACGCCGCCGACCTGCTCTCCGAACTGCCCGGCGACGAGGCGGAGCGGCTGCTCCAGCTGATGGAGCCGGAGGAGGCCGCGCCGGTGCGCCGCCTGCTGTCCTACGAGGAGGACACCGCCGGTGGTCTGATGACCACCGAGCCAATCGTGCTGGAGCCGGACGCGACGGTCGCCGAGGCGCTGGCCCGGATCCGGGTCAGCGACCACAAGCCCGCGCTGGCCGCGCAGATCTTCGTCTGCCGCCCGCCGAACGAGACCCCGACCGGCCGCTACCTGGGCACCGTGCACTTCCAGCGGCTGCTGCGCGAGCCCCCGTACGTCCTGGTCGGCTCGCTGGTGGACGACGACCTGGACCCGCTGCCACCGGACACCCCGCTGTCGCTGGTCACCAGCTACCTGGCGACCTACAACCTGGTGGCCGCGCCGGTGGTGGACGAGGCGGACCACATGCTGGGCGCGGTGACCGTCGACGACGTGCTCGACCACCTGCTGCCCGAGGACTGGCGCGACGCCGCGCTGCACGCCCGCGACGACGAGAGCGAGGAGATGGCCGGTGGACGGTGAGCGCAACGGACGGCCGGACGACTCCGCGCGCCGGCGCCTGGTGGGTGAACTGCGGGAGCTACGCCGGCTGCGCGAGCTGCGCACCCGCGAGGGCGGCCGGGACCGCCTGGAGACCGCCCCGATCACCGGTTCCAGCCGCACCCGGCTCGACCAGCCGCGCACCGCCCGGCCCGGCCTGCTCACGCTGCCGTCCTACGACCCCGAGGCCTTCGGTGTGCTGTCGGAGCGGATCGCCCGCTTCCTCGGCACCGGGCGGTTCATCGTCTGGATGACGGTGGTGGTCGTCATCTGGATAGGGTGGAACACCCTGCTGCCGACCAGCGCGCGCTTCGACGAGTACCCGTTCATCTTCCTGACCCTGGCGCTGTCGCTGCAGGCCTCCTACGCGGCGCCGCTGATCCTGCTGGCGCAGAACCGCCAGGACAACCGGGACCGGGTCAACATGGAGCAGGACCGGGCCCGCAGCGACCGCAACATCGCCGACACCGAGTACCTGACCCGCGAGGTCGCCGCGCTGCGGCACGGGCTCGGCGAGGTCGCCACCCGTGACTTCATCCGCTCCGAGCTCCAGTCGCTGCTCAAGGAGATGGACGAACGCCGGAACCCCTCCGGGACGTTGTGACCGGCAGCACGCTACCGACCGGTTAAGCAGTTCGCCCGGAGCCGTACCATCAAGACATGGCCAACGAGACAGAGGTCGCGGGCGGCGTCACGGAGGAGTCCGTACGCGAGGCACTGGCGACCGTCAACGACCCGGAGATCAACCGCCCGATCACCGAGATCGGCATGGTGAAATCGGTCGAGATCGCCGAGGGCGGCGCGGTGCGCGTCGCGGTCTACCTGACCGTCTCCGGCTGTCCGATGCGCGACACCATCGTCACCCGGGTCCGCGAGGCGGTCGGCAGGGTGCCCGGCGTGACCGGCGTCGAGGTCGAGCTCGACGTGATGAGCGACGAGCAGCGCAAGGAGCTCTCCCAGCTGCTGCGCGGCGGCGCCCCCGAGCGGGAGATCCCGTTCGCCAAGCCGGGCACGCTGACTCGTGTCTACGCCGTCGCCTCCGGCAAGGGCGGCGTCGGCAAGTCCTCGGTGACGGTCAACCTGGCCGCCGCGATGGCCGCGGACGGCCTGAAGGTCGCCGTGGTGGACGCCGACATCTACGGCCACAGCGTGCCGCGCATGCTGGGTGTCGAGGGTCGGCCGACCCAGGTCCAGGACATGATCATGCCGCCGCAGGCGAACGGTGTGAAGGTCATCTCGATCGGCATGTTCACCCCGGGCAACGCCCCGGTGGTCTGGCGCGGCCCGATGCTGCACCGCGCGCTGCAGCAGTTCCTCGCCGACGTGTGGTGGGGCGACCTGGACGTGCTGCTGCTGGACCTGCCGCCCGGCACCGGCGACATCGCGATCTCGGTGGCCCAGCTGGTCCCCAACGCGGAGATCCTGATCGTCACCACCCCGCAGATGGCCGCCGCCGAGGTGGCCGAGCGGGCTGGCACCATCGCGGTGCAGACCCACCAGAAGATCGTCGGCGTGATCGAGAACATGTCCGGCATGCCGTGCCCGCACTGCGACGAGATGATCGACGTCTTCGGCACCGGCGGCGGCCAGACCGTCGCGGACGCGCTCACCCGCACCGTCGGCGCGACCGTCCCGGTCCTCGGCTCGATCCCGATCGACGTCCGGCTGCGCGAGGGCGGCGACGACGGCCGCCCGGTCGTGCTCGCCGCCCCCGACTCCCCGGCGGGCGCCGCCCTGCGCGCCGTGGCCGGCAAGCTCGGCGGCCGCCAGCGCGGCCTGTCGGGCATGTCCCTCGGACTGACGCCCAAGAACAAGTTCTGACATCGGCGGACCGAACGGGCCGGGTGCGCTCGCACCCGGCCCGTTCGCATGCCCGCGGACGGCGACGACCCGTCAACCGCCCTGGCACCGTGGCCGCTTGTGATCCTCAGCGAGATCCTCAGTGACGGCGACCACGACTTCCCGCCGCTCGTCAACCACCTCGTGGTGACATTGGTCGGGCTGCTGCCGCCGTGCTACGGCCCAGCACCGCGGACCGTGTTCCTCGCCGACTGACCCGCCCCTCGCGGGCCCTACGGGCGGGCGTAGGCGCTCAGGTCGGGGACGGTGGCGAAGCCGACGCCGTAGGCGCTGACGCCGCGGCCGAAGGCGCCGAGCAGGACGCCGGGGGCCTCGCCCGCGAGCACCCAGCCGTACTCCGACTCGCGGTAGCGGAAGGGCTGCGGCAGGCCGTTGACCGGCAGGCTGAGGGTGGACCAGCCGGGCCCGGCCAGGTCGTCGGCGAGGTCCCAGGCCAGGGCGCTCTGCTGGTCCAGCCAGTCCTGGCGCAGCGTCCGGTCCAGCTGGCCGGGCCAGGTCGCCGCGAGCAGGCCGGAGCCGGCCAGCCAGGCGGCGGAGGCGGCGGAGGTCGCCTCCAGGATGCCGGTGTTGTCGGCGCTGCGGCGGCTGTCCCGGCGGGCCACGGTGACCACCACGGCGAACTTGCGCATGTCACGCGGCTCGTACTGCCTGGCCAGCTCGTCGCCGTGGCCGAGGGTGCCGTAGTCGACGCCGCCGGCCGCCGCCCCGGCGCGGGGGGCGCCGGCGCCCGCCTGCATCAGGAAGCGGCGGCCGGTCCAGCCGTCGTCCAGGCCGTACCAGGCGAAGTCGGCGGACAGGTAGGGCACCAGCGGGTCCGCCGGGCCGGCCTGCCCGCCGACAACCGGGCCGCCGGCCGTGGCCGTCGCCCCTCCCACCTGACTCGTCGCGTCCATCCCCGGGCCTCCTCAAAACGCACGTATGCCTGCCGTGGCGCGCTCCCATGGTGGCGCACCTCGGCGTTCCCGGGCCGTTCCTGGTCCGCGCAAGCGCGGATGTGACGGACGGCTCAGCGGGAACAATCAGCACAATAGCGGCGTAGACGCCGCTGCCCCGCTCAGCCGGGCGGCCGGGCGGAGCGGTGGCGTCGAGTTCCGGCCGAAGGCCGCAGGGCCTGTCCGGTGGGTTCTGCCGGACCCGCCGAGGACCCGCCGGACAGGCCCTACGTCGCGTCGGGGTCGAACGGGGGCCGCTCGCCGGGCTGCAGCGGGGCACCGGTGGAGGCGGCCGCCGGGGCGGCCTTCTCGAAACCCACGCTGCCCTCCCGGCCGTTCACCGGCCCCGCGGGCTTGTCGTCCAGGACGGAGCGGATGTCGAGCGAGTCCTTCATGTCCTTGAAGCCCAGCGGGTCCTCCTCGCCGCCCATGAGCTGCTTGCGGACGAAGGTCTTGGGGTTGAGGTCCTCGAACTCGAAGTCCTTGAACTCGGGACCCAGCTCGCTGCGGATGTCCTCCTTCGCGTTGTCGGCGAAGGAGCGGACCTTGCGGATGAAGCCCATGGTGTCCTGAATCAGCTTCGGGAGCTTGTCGGGGCCGAAGATGATGATCGCCATCACGATCAGGGTCAGGATCTCCAGCCCGCCTACGTCGCTGAACACCTTTGCTCCCTAGCTCGCCGGACGACGGTTCCTCCAGGGTAATGGCCACGGCGAGTCCGTGGTCCACGCTGCGATGAAGCCGTGGTGAAGACCAGCCGGTGGCCGGGCCCGAAGGCGGGGTGTTCGCTAGCGGACCTGCTGGCGAAGGGCCGCGATGGTGCCCGGGTAGCGCTCCGGTGAGGAGGACGGGCTCGCCCCGCGGGTGGCGGCGGCCGGGCGGCCCGGGAAGTCCACCTGGATCTGCGCGGTCATCGGGACCAGGCCGCTGCGGCCGGTGGTGCCGTTGCCGCCGATCGGGCTGACCGTGGTGCCGTGCTGGTCCTCGCCCGGGGTGAGCCCGCCGACGCCGCCGAGCGTCACCGCGGCGACCGAGAAGGCGCCCGCGGCGGCGAACACCAGGCGGCGCCCGCGCGCGGGGGGGCGGACGGCGGCCGCGGCCGGCTGCGGCCGGGCGGCGGTGCGGTCGGCGGACTCCGGACGGCCGGTGCGCCGGCCCATCAGGGGTCGCAGCACCGAGCCGCGGCCGAAGGCGCGCGGGTCGACCCCGGGTAGCGGGGTGTCGGCGCCGAGCGCGCCCGCGCCGAAGGAGGCGCCGGCCCCGCGACCGAAGGAGCCGCCGGTGAGCCGGCTGCCGCCGAGCGTGCCGGTGGCGGCGACCCCGCCGCCGGGCAGGTCGTCGTCGTCGCGTCGGCCGGGGTCGCCCGGCCAGCCACCGTCCGCCGGGGCGCCCTCCGGCAGGTTGCCGACGGCCATCAGCCGGGCCATCAGCGAGGTGGACGGGCCGGGGGTGTCGGTGCGGGTCAGCAGGTGCTTGACGGCGCGGCCCTCGTCGGCCTCGGCCTTGCACTGCGGACAGGTGGCCAGATGGGCCTGGACCCGCTCGCGCGAGTCGTGCCCGAGCTCGCCGTCCAGGAAGGCGGACAGGCGGTCGCCCAGGTGGTGTTCCTCGGCGACGGGCTCCACGGGGCGTACCGGCACCGCGCGCAGCGCCGTGTCGCCCGGCAACGGGACGGCGGGCAGCAGCGGCTCACCGGGGTCGTCACCACCCCGGCGGCCCAGCGCCCAGCTCCGCCAGGTCTGGGACCGGTCGGACGCCTCCGACCGTTCCGGACCGGACCGGCTGGTTCCGCTCACGATCGCCTCCGTCCGCGCCCACCCGGCGCAGCCGCGGCCTCGGCGGCGACGGCGCCCACCGGCACCGGCTCCTCCGAGCCGCCACGGCGCTCACGGCCGGGGACCTGGCCGGGGGCGCGGTGCTTGAGCGCGGCGCGCAGGTGCGAGCGGCCGCGGTGGATGCGGCTGCGGACGGTGCCGAGCTTGACGCCCAGCGTGGCGGCGATCTCCTCGTAGGACAGACCCTCGATGTCGCAGAGCACCACGGCGGCGCGGAACTCCGGGGCGAGGGTGTCCAGGGCGTGCTGCACGTCGGCGTCGAAGTGGGTGTCGCTGAAGTGCTGGGCCGGGCTGGGCTCGCGGGAGGCGAGCCGCTCGGCCGCGTCCTCGCCGAGCGCGTCGAAGCGGATGCGCTGGCGGCGGCGGACCATGTCCAGGAACAGGTTGGTGGTGATCCGGTGCAGCCAGCCCTCGAACGTGCCGGGGGTGTAGGTCGACAGCGAACGGAACACCCGGACGAAGACCTCCTGGGTGAGGTCCTCGGCGTCGTGCTGGTTGCCCGTCAGCCGGTACGCGAGGCGGTAGACGCGGGCGCTGTGCGCCTCGACGATCTCCTCCCACGTCGGCGGAGTCCAGCTCTGCGCGTCGGGGCCCTCGGCGAAGGTCGCGAGGGCGGGGGCCACGGTGGTACCGACGGCCGGCGTCTCGGCGGCGGCGGGGTCCAGGTCGGAGTGCGCAGGCTGGTTCATCACGGGCTTCGGCGTACGGGCCGACGCGGTGCCGCGGGAGTGCCGCCGCACAGGGACGTCGCCCTCGGCCACACCTCCTCGGTCGGCTCTTCTGCCCAGCAGGGCCACCACCATATCCACCTCACCCGTCAAGCCCGGATAAAAGTGCCCGGGAGGTCTCCCGCACCCGGTCCTCAGTGACAACGGCCCGCCGCCGTACGCGGTTCCCGCCCGGCCAGTAATCTGTGGCAGGAAATATCGACATCCCTCGGCACCGGGCCGCCGCCCGGGGCTCCGAAAGAGGCAGCCATCAGCGAGTTCGGGCCCGCGCGCGCGGCCCTCGCCGACACCTACGTGGGCGAGGACGCGGTGCTGACCTACGCCCGGGCGCAGTCCGCGCGGACCGGGATACGGGCCATCGGGCCGAGCGGCGGGGCGTGCCTGCGGCTGCTGGCCGCGGCGCTGGACGCCAAGGCGGTGGCCGAGATCGGCACCGGCACCGGTGTGTCCGGGGTCTACCTGCTGCGCGGGATGCGGCCGGACGGCGTGCTCACCACGGTGGACTCCGAGCCGGTGCGCCAGCAGCTGGCCCGTGAGGCGTACCAGGCGGCCGGGTTCGCCGCCAACCGCTCCCGGTTCATACCCGGCCGGGCACTGGAGGTGCTGCCCCGGCTCGCCGACGGCCAGTACGACCTGGTGTTCTGCGACGGCGATCCGGCCGAGTCCCGGGAGTACCTGCTGGAGGCTCTGCGGCTGCTGCGGCCGGGCGGGATGGTCTGCTTCGAGGGGGTCTTCCAGGAGGGCCGGCTGGCCGAGCCGGAGCTGCAGGACCCGCAGACCGGCGCGGTGCGGGACCTGGTCCGGGACGTACGGGAGAGCGACGCGCTGCTGCCCGCGCTGCTGCCGGTCTCCGACGGGCTGCTCTGCGCCGTGAAACGCTAGCGGCCCCGCAGAACGCGCGAGCCCGGGCCGACATGACGTCGTACCCGGGCCCGGCAGCACATCTCCAGGAGATGGCGAGCACCCGCTGCGGTCAGCCGCAGGCCTTCTTCAGGGCCTCGCCGAGGGCGTCGGCCTCGTCAGGCGTGAGCTCCACCACGAGGCGTCCGCCGCCTTCGAGCGGAACGCGCATGATGATGCCCCGCCCCTCTTTGGTGACTTCGAGCGGGCCGTCACCCGTCCGCGGCTTCATGGCCGCCATGCTCGTTCCCCTTCCTGCAACCGCTCAGCTACGCACCGGCAGTCCGTCCACCGCCGGTATCGAACGCATTGATCGGAAGCCATTATCCCGCATGCCACGGCCTGATGACCAACATCACTCTCGGTGCAACCTCGGCCGGACCGGCCCCAACCATCGCAATTGGCGTCATAAGCCCCGGCGTGGCGGCCTTGCCGCCACCGCCGGAAGGTGCGATACCTCACACTCCCCAGCTCGCCGTGCGCTCCGGCATCCTGGCACAACCACCGACACGACGATCGTTTAGGGAGCCCTCGCCCATGTCCGATTCCGTGCTGTACGAGCTGGACGGCGGCCTGGCCGTCATCACCATCAACCGCCCGGAGGCGATGAACGCCCTGGACGTTGTCACCAAGGTCGCCCTGCGCGACACCGTGACCGAGGCGGCCGCGGACCCGGCCGTGCGGGCGGTGCTGCTGACCGGGGCGGGCGAGCGGGCGTTCTGCGTCGGGCAGGACCTGAACGAGCACCTGACGCTGCTGAAGCGGTACGAGGAGACCGGTGAGGGCGCGCTGCGGACCGTCGCCGAGCACTACAACCCGCTGACCCGGGCGCTGGCCGGGATGCGCAAGCCGACCGTGGCCGCGGTCGGCGGGGTGGCGGCCGGCGCGGGCGCCTCGCTCGCCTTCGCCTGCGACTTCCGGATCCTCTCCGACCGGGCCGGCTTCAACACCGCCTTCGCCGGGATCGGCCTGACCGCCGACTCGGGCGCCTCCTGGACGCTGCCCCGGCTGGTCGGCCACGCCAAGGCCACCGAGCTGCTGATGCTGCCCCGGACGGTCAAGGCCGCCGAGGCGATGGAGCTGGGCCTGGCCACCAAGGTGGTGCCGGCCGAGGAACTCGCCGCCACCGCACGGACCTTCGCCCGCGAGCTGGCCGAGGGGCCGACCGTGGCCTACGGCGCCATCAAGGCGTCGCTGGCGTACGGCGCTTCGCACTCGCTGGACGAACTGCTCGACAAGGAGGACGAGCTGCAGACCCTGGCCGGCGAGAGCGAGGACCACCGGATCGCGGTGCGCGCCTTCATCGCCAAGGAGAAGCCGAAGTACGTCGGCCGCTAGGGCGCGCCCCAGGGCTCAGCGCTTCCGCCTCCCGCCGGTGCGGACGTGGCAGTCCGCCAGGTGGTCGTCGACCAGACCGCAGGCCTGCATCAGGGCGTAGGCGGTGGTCGGGCCGACGAAGCGGAAGCCCGCCTTCTTCAACGCCTTCGCCAGCGCCGTCGACTCGGGCGTGACGGCCGGCACCTCCGCCAGTGTGCGGGGGGCCGGCCGGGCCGGGTCGGCGGCGAACTGCCAGATCAGCGCGTCCAGGCCGCCGTCCAGGTCGCGGGCGACCTTGGCGTTGGCGATCGCCGCCTCGATCTTGGCCCGGTTGCGGATGATGCCCGCGTCGGCGAGCAGCCGCTCCTTGTCCGCCTCGCCGAACTCGGCGACCTCGGCGATCTCGAAGCCGGCGAACGCGGCCCGGAAGCCCTCGCGGCGACGCAGGATGGTCAGCCAGGACAGGCCGGACTGGAAGGCCTCCAGGCAGACCCGCTCGAACAGGGCGTCGTCGCCGTGCACCGGGCGGCCCCACTCGGTGTCGTGGTAGACGCGGTAGTCGTCGGTCGAGTCGCCCCAGCCGCAGCGGCGCAGGCCGTCCGCGCCGAGCACCGCGCCCTCCGCGACGTCGGTCACTGCTCCGTCCCCGGCTTCGCGTCCTCGGGGGCCTTGGCGGGCGCCGCGGCGGGCTGGACCACCTTGGCGAACTCCTCCAGGCCGGGCAGCGGTTCGGCGTCCGGGTCCGGGGCGGTGGTGGCCTCGACCGCGCCGCGCAGTTGGGCGGCGGCCTCCAGCTCGGCGATCCGCGAGTCGCGGTAGGCGAGTTCGGCGCCGAGGCGGTCCAGGACGTCGTCCACCTCGTCCATCCGGTAGCCGCGCACGGCCATCGGCAGGCGCAGGTCGTCCACGTCCGTCTTGCTCAGCGGTCGGTCCTGCGGCAGCCGCGCGGCGATGCGGTCCGGCACCGCCTCCGGCATCGAGCCGCCCCCGCCCAGCGCCACCAGCGCGGCGCCGCCGACCACCACGGCCATGGCGACCACGATCACCCAGAACACGAGCTGTCCTCCCGAACTCCCGGCCGGTCCTCGATCAAGTGCCAGGGAACCAGACTGATCATGACAGCATGGTCCCTAGTGAGGCCGGGGGCCATCATCGCACCCGCAGGAGCTGTGGAGGAGACATCGGTGGCACTGCGCCTGGGACCGCGCGAATTCGGTGACGACGAGCTGGTGATCATGGCGATCGTGAACCGGACGCCGGACTCGTTCTTCGACAAGGGCGCGACCTTCGCCGACGAGGCCGCGTTCGCCGCCGCCGACCGCGCGATGGCCGAGGGCGCGGCGATCCTGGACATCGGCGGGGTGAAGGCCGGTCCCGGCGACGAGGTCACGGTCGAGGAGGAGCTGCGGCGCACCGTCCCCTTCGTGGCCGAGCTGCGCAAGCGCCACCCCGACGCGGTGATCAGCGTGGACACCTGGCGGCACGAGGTCGGCGAGGCGGTCTGCGAGGTGGGCGCGGACCTGCTGAACGACGCCTGGGGCGGGGTGGACCCGAAGCTCGCCGAGGTGGCCGCCCGGTACGACGTCGGGCTGGTCTGCACCCACGCGGGCGGCGCCGAGCCGCGCACCCGGCCGCACCGGGTCGGGTACGAGGACGTGATGGCGGACATCCTGCGGGTGACCGTCGGGCTGGCCGAGCGGGCGGTGGGGCTGGGCGTCCGCCGGGACGCGGTGATCATCGACCCGGGGCACGACTTCGGCAAGAACACCCGGCACTCGCTGGAGGCCACCCGGCGGCTGCCCGAGATGACCGCGACCGGCTTCCCGGTGCTGGTCTCGCTCTCCAACAAGGACTTCGTCGGCGAGACCCTGGACAAGCCGGTGAACGAGCGGCTGCTCGGCACCCTGGCCACCACGGCGGTCTCGGCCTGGCTGGGCGCGCAGGTGTACCGGGTGCACCAGGTCGCGGAGACCCGCCAGGTGCTGGACATGGTCGCCTCGATCCGGGGCACCCGCCCCCCGGCGGTCGCCCGCCGGGGGCTGGCCTAGGGCCCCTTGATGGCGCTCGGCTCGCCTCCGGAGCGCTCGGGACCCGGTGCCGACGCTCGGCTCGCTCGCGCTAGATCTCGTTGGCGGGTCGGCGGGCGTCGGCGAGGATCTTCATGACCTCGTCGATGTCGTCGGTGATGTGGAACAGCTCCAGGTCGTGCGGGGCCGCCTTGCCCTGCTCGACCAGGGTGTTCTTCAGCCACTCGTAGAGGCCGCCCCAGTAGGCGCTGCCGTAGAGGATCACCGGGAAGCGGGTGACCTTCTTCGTCTGCACCAGGGTGAGCGCCTCGAACAGTTCGTCCAGCGTGCCGAGCCCGCCGGGCAGCACCACGAAGCCCTGGGCGTACTTCACGAACATCGTCTTGCGGACGAAGAAGTAACGGAAGTTCAGCCCGAGGTCGACGAACTCGTTGAGGCCCTGCTCGAAGGGCAGCTCGATGCCGAGCCCGACGCTCAGCCCGCCGGCTTCCGAGGCGCCGCGGTTGGCGGCCTCCATGGCGCCCGGGCCGCCGCCGGTGATCACCGCGTAGCCGGCCTCGGCGAGGGCCCGGCCGATGGCCACCCCGGCCTCGTACTCGGGCGAGTCGACCGAGGTGCGGGCGGAGCCGAAGACGCTGATCGCGGGCGGGAGTTCGGCGAGGGCGCCGAAGCCCTCGACGAACTCGGAGGTGATCCGCAGCACCCGCCAGGGGTCGGTGTGCAGCCAGTCGGTGGGACCGGTGGTGTCCAGCAGGCGCTGGTCCGTGGTGCTCGTGCCGACCTGGTCCCGGCGCACCAGCACCGGGCCCTTCTGCTTCTCGGGCCAGGCCTTCTTCTTCCGCGGCACGCCGACCTGCTCCGGGCCGTGTCCGTACTGCTTGTCGTCTCCTGTGCCTGTCATGACGAAACCCTACGCCGACCTTCCCCCGTTTTCAGGCAACGGGGGAAGGTCGGTTGGGCAACCGGAAGGTGGCGTTCGGCTGCTGGTCGGATCAGCTGTCGAACCCCGGACCGGCGCGGGTCAGCTGGTCAGCCAGGCGCGCAGCCGGGCCTCGGTCTCGGCGATGGCGGTCAGCGAGCAGTGCTCGTCCCGCTTGTGCGCGAAGTTCGGGTCGCCGGGGCCGTAGTTGACCGCCGGGACGCCGAGCGCGCTGAACCGGGCGACGTCGGTCCAGCCGAACTTGGCCCGGGCCTGACCGCCGGTGGCCGCCAGGAAGGCCTGCGCGGCCGGCTGGGAGAGGCCGGGCAGGGCACCGGCGGCGAAGTCGGTCACGGTCAACTCGAAGCCGCCGAAGACCTCGCGCACGTGCTTCTCCGCCTCGGCCTCGCTGCGGTCCGGCGCGTAGCGGAAGTTGATCGTGATCACGCACTCGTCCGGGATCACGTTGCCGGCCACGCCGCCGTCGATCCGCACCGCGTTGAGGCCCTCGCGGTACTCCAGGCCGTCGATCTCCACCCGGCGCGGCTGGTAGTCGGCGAGCCGGGTGAGCACCTCGGCGGCGTGGTGGACGGCGTTGTCGCCGAGCCAGCTGCGGGCCGCGTGGGCGCGCACGCCGGTGAGCCGGATCTGCGCCCGCAGGGTACCCTGGCAGCCGCCCTCGACCACGGCGTCGCTGGGTTCCATCAGCACCGCGAAGTCGGCGGCCAGCCACTCCGGGCGGTCCTTGGCGAGGTGGCCGAGGCCGTTGCGGTGGGCCTCTACCTCCTCGCAGTCGTAGAACACGTAGGTGAGGTCGCGGTTGGGCTCCGTCAGGGTGGCGGCCAGGCGCAGCGCGACGGCCACGCCGGACTTCATGTCCGAGGTGCCGCAGCCGTAGAGCAGGTCCCCCTCGACGTACGAGGGCAGGTTGTCGGCGATCGGCACGGTGTCCAGGTGACCGGCCAGCACGACGCGCTCACCGCGGCCGAGGTCGGTGCGGGCGACCACGTTGTTGCCGTAGCGGTCCACGGTGAGGTGCGGGTAGCCGCGCAGGGCGGCCTCCACGGCGTCGGCGAGCGCCTGCTCGTCGCCGCTCACCGAGGGGAAGTCGACGAGTCGGGCGGTCAGCGCGCCGCCGTCGAGGGTGAGGTCCAGGGGCGTCGGGTTCGGGCTGCTCATGGCGTCAGCCTATCCGCGTGGATGTGCGGCTCGTGTGGGTGTTCTGTGACACGGAAGGTGCCCGGATCGGCAACCGGAGTACGCCGCACATCCGTCCGAGTGGGTACGGTGTCGGATCAAGATGGCGGGCGCGAGAGGGGCGAGGGTGGCCAGGAGAAGGAACAGCGAGGAGCTGGGCGAGGAGCTGGGCGACGAAGCGGCGCCCCGCCGCCGCGGTCCCGTGCGCGCGCTGTTGCTCGTGCTGGTCGGGCTACTCGGCCTGGCGATGGTCGCCGGCCTGGCGGCGGTCGGGATCTGGTGGTTCGGGTTCCGGCCGGGCGTCTCCGAGGAGTGCTCGGTGAAGACCGCGGCCGGCAGCGGCACGCTGGAGCTGCCGCAGGCCGCCAACGCCGCGACGATCGCCGCGGTGGCGCGTTCGCGCGGGCTGCCGGACCGGGCGACCGCGATCTCGCTGGCGACCGCCATGCAGGAGTCCAAGCTGCGCAACCTCGCGGGCGGTGACCGGGACTCGATCGGCCTGTTCCAGCAGCGGCCCTCGATGGGCTGGGGCACCCCGGCACAGATCGCGGACCCGGTGTACGCGACCAACAAGTTCCTGGACGGTCTGGTCAAGGTCAACGGCTACACCCGGATGCCGCTGACCGACGCGGCCCAGGCGGTGCAGAAGAGCGGCTACCCGCAGGCGTACGCCAAGCACGAGACCAAGGCGACCCTGCTGACCTCGGCGCTGGCCGGGCGTGAGCCGGGCTCCTTCAGCTGCGTGGTGCACGACTACGCCAAGCCGGACCCGGCCGACTCGCCGTCGCCGACCGCGGGCGCCACGGCGACCCCGGTCGCGCAGCCGGACCGCGCCCAGGTGCTGTCCGACCGGGTGCGCCGGGAGTTCGGCCGGACCGTGACCCCGGCCACCGGCTACACCTCGACGATCAAGGGCGCCGAGAACGCGGTCTCGCTGACCCCGGACCCGTCCGCCGCGGCGCTGACCTCCTCGGCGGACGCCGGGGCCGACGCCGGGGCGAGCGCGGAGCGGGCCAGCGGCTGGGAGGTGGCGCACTGGGCGGTCGCGCAGGCCCAGCAGCTGGGCATCGCGACAGTGGCCTACGACGGGAAGATCTGGCGCAAGACCAAGTCCGAGGACGGCTGGCAGACCCAGACCTCGGGGACGTCGACCAAGCTCGTTCAGGTCACCCTGGCCCCGTACGACAAGAGCTGACGCACTGACGTACGGGTTGCCGCCGAACGGGTGGTTCCGGTCAACTCCGGTGGACCGACCGCCCGTTCCGGCGAACCCGGGTGGAGAACCGTCACTTCCCATGGCCGGGGCCGATTCGACGGCGTGCGGTAGGGCCCGGTGGACCCCACTGCTGTGATCATACGATCCGATGGTCGGTCAGGAACTTTCCTTGCACCGGCCGAAACCTTCTGGCTTCTCAAGCGGTAACAACCTCGTCCGCCCGGTCCCGTCCAGGCCCGGTCGTCCACCGGCTGACGGGACGGACCCAGACCCCTTCGAGGAGCCCCATGTCTCACCCCCTCACGCGCCGGATCGCCCAGGCCGCGCTCGTCGTGGCCGCCGGAGCGACCCCGCTGGTCGCGGCCGGCTCCGCGTCCGCCCTGGGCGGGGACGCCCTGCTTCCCAAGAGCGACCTCGCGGCGCCGCTGGGCCAGCTGACCAACGCCGACACCGGTTCCACCCTGCAGCACACCACCCACCAGCTCGGCCAGGCCGCCGGCACCACCGGCGCGGCCACCGTCGCCGCCGGTGTGCCGGCCTCCGCCGATGCCGCCGGCGGCATCGTCGCCCACCAGCTCCCCGAGGCGAACGAGAAGGCCAGCTCGCTGACCGCTCCGGTCGACCAGACCGCCGCCACCACCGGCCAGCTCTCCGCCGTCACCCCGAAGGTCGCCTCGGCGCTGGCCGGCAAGCTCGGCGAGGCCGTCACCGGCAAGGGAATGGGCACCCGCAGCGCCAACGCCGGCGCCAGCCCGGTCGGCGGGCTCGGCCAGGCGGGCGCCGTCGCCCAGGCGCTGCCCGGCACCGACAAGCTCTCCGGCGCCGTCCCCGGCACCAACGCCGTCACCGACGCGCTGCCGCTCGGCTCGGTGGAGCGCGCGCTGCCGGTCGGCTCGGTCGAACACGCCCTGCCCGGCACCGACGTCCTGGGCCTCGCGGAGCACGGCTCGGCCAACCGCCTCGGCGGTGCCGACCTCGGCCCGAACAACCCGCTCTCCGGCCTGACCGGCGCACTCGGCCCGGTCAGCGGCCTGCTGGGCGGCGTGAACGGCGGCGGCATCAGCGGCCTGCCGCTGTAGTCCCGACACGCCGGGGCGTGTCCTGTGGGTCTTGTCGGACCCGGCGGAGATCGGCAGGACACGCCCTGACCCCATGGCGAAGGGGCCGGTGTTCCACTCGGAACACCGGCCCCTTCGGCGTGTCGTCAGCGCGCCGTGTTCAGCCGCTCGACGGCCGCGGCGACCCGCTCGTCGGTCGCGGTGAAGGCGACCCGGACGAAGCGCTCGCCGGCCGGCCCGTAGAAGTCGCCGGGCGCCACCAGGATTCCCAGCCGGGCCAGTTCGGCCACGGTCTCCCAGCACGGGCGGTCCTGGGTCACCCACAGGTAGAGGCTCGCCTCGGAGTGCTCGACCCGGAAGCCGTACGCCTCCAGCGCCGCCCGCAGCGCCGAGCGCCGGGCCGCGTACCGCGCCCGCTGCTCGGCCACGTGCGCGTCGTCCGCCAGGGCCGCGACCGTCGCCGCCTGGACCGGCGCCGGCACGATCATGCCGCCGTGCTTGCGCACCTCCAGCAGCTCCTTGACCACCACCGGGTCGCCCGCCACGAAGGAGGCGCGGTAGCCGGCCAGGTTGGAGCGCTTGGAGAGCGAGTGGACGGCCAGCAGGCCGTCGTGCTGCGTTCCGTCGCCGGGGTCCCCGCAGACGTCCGGGTGCAGGACGGACACCGGGTCGGCCTCCCAGCCCAGCTCCAGGTAGCACTCGTCGCTGACCAGCAGCGCCCGGTGCTCCCGGGCCCACTCGACGGCGCGGCGCAGCTCGTCCTTCCCGAGCACCCGGCCGGTCGGGTTGGACGGCGAGTTCACCCAGAGCAGGCGCACCCGGGAGCCGTCCAGCTCGTCCACCGAGTCGTACTCGACCGGCTCGGCGCCGCACAGCCGGGCGCCCACCTCGTAGGTCGGGTAGGCCAGCCGCGGGTAGGCGACCTGGTCGCCCGGGCCGAGGCCGAGCTGGGTCGGCAGCCAGGCCACCAGCTCCTTGGAGCCGACGGTCGGCAGGACGGCCTGCGGGGCGATCTGCGCGCCGCAGCGGCGGTGCAGCCAGCCGGCGATCGCCTCGCGCAGCTCCAGCGGTCCCCAGACGGTCGGGTAGCCGGGCGTGTCGGTGTGGGCGGCCAGCGCCTTCTGGATCACCTCGGGGACCGGGTCGACGGGGGTGCCGACCGAGAAGTCGCAGAGGCCGCCCGGGTGGGCGAGGGCGGTGGCCTTGTAGGGCTCCAGCTTGTCCCAGGGGAACACGGGGAGTCGGTCCGACAGCCTTGTCCGGCCAGAATGGCGGCGCGCCGCCCCCGGGTGGCCCGGGAACGGCGCGCGCGTGCTGTTCGTGTTCACAGCTCAGTAGCCACCGATCGTCAGTGGTCGGCGTTCTGCGGCGGCAGAGCGGCGATGAACGGGTGGTCCCGCTCGATCAGGCCGAGCTTCGAGGCACCACCGGGCGAGCCGAGGTCGTCGAAGAACTCGACGTTCGCCTTGTAGTAGTCCTTCCACTCCTCCGGAGTGTCGTCCTCGTAGAAGATCGCCTCGACCGGGCAGACCGGCTCGCAAGCGCCACAGTCGACACACTCATCCGGGTGGATGTAGAGGGAACGGCTGCCCTCGTAGATGCAGTCAACCGGGCACTCTTCGATGCACGCCTTGTCCTTCACGTCGACACAAGGCTGCGCGATGACGTAGGTCACGCTGTCGTTCCTCCTCGGAAGGGCCCTGGCGGCCCGTTCTGTTCTGCTCGCGTGCGCGGTGAGCGCGGCGTCGTCGATGCCCGCCCCTAGTATCGCGGGTCTGGGACCGCAAATGCACAGGAGGTGGCCGGATCATGACTCGGGACCCGCTGGAGAGCCGTCCGGAAGTCCGGATAGATCGCTCTGACGTGGGACGACGCGTGTCCGCGCGCCGCGTGTCGGAGTTCGTGGACGGCCGCCCCGTGTTCCGCGATGTGATCGGCGTGCTCACATCGTGGGACGATCAAGGACTCGTGATCGTACCGCGCTCGGGCGAGCCGGTCTCCTTCCCGGAGAAACTGCTGGTCGCGGGCAAGACCGTCCCGCTGTTCCCGGCCCGGCGCGCGGCACATCCGGACGCCACGCCCGTCGAGCTGCAGCGGATCGCCGGGCGCGGCTGGCCCGGGGTCGAGCAGGAGGCACTCGGCGAGTGGACGCTGCGGGCCGCCGCCGGGTTCACCCAGCGGGCCAACTCCGTCCAGGCGCTCGGGGACCCGGGGCTACCACTGCCGCGGGCGCTGACCGCCGTCCGGGACTGGTACGCGGCGCGCGGCCTGCCCGCCCTGGTCGAGGTGGTCACGCCCGGGACCACGGACGAACTGCGGGCGCTGCTGGGCCCGCTGCGCTCGCCGACCCTGGTGCGCACGGCGCCGCTGGCCGGGGTGGCCCGGGCCGGCTCCGGGCACGACAGGGTGCGGCTCTCGCGGACGGCGAACGCGGAGTGGATGTCGCTGTACGGGCGGCTGAGCGAGGACCCGGCGGTGCGGGAGGCGGCCCGGCGGGTGCTGCACGGCGGCCCGTCGGTCTGGTTCGCCACCGTGCCGGGTGCCCCCGGGCAGCCACCGCTGGCGATCGGACGCTGTGTCATCGACGGCCCCTGGGCCTGCTTCGGCGCGATCGAGGTCCAGCCGTACGCCCGGCGGGCGGGGCTGGCGACGGCGGTCATGGCGGTGCTCGCCGCCCGGGCGGCCGAGGAGGGCGCGAGCGGCGCGCACCTGCAGGTCGAGGCCGGCAACGAGGGTGCGATCGCGCTCTATGACGGACTCGGCTTCACGACCAGTCACACTTACCACTACGCGCCCCTGCCCCAGGGGTAGCCGCCCGACCGTTACGCCCTCGTTTGTCCGCTTGTCCGTCCGTCGTACGAAGGCCGTCGTCGTCACCGTGACCGAGCAGAGCAGAGACCGCTTCCGGACCGCCGCCCGCGCCGAGCAGCCCGACCCGGTGCTGCTCTGCGTACTCGCCGCCGCCGAACACGGCCCGGTCCTCGACCCGGGCGACCCGGGCGAGCCGCCGGGCGTGGACGCCCTGCTCGCCGCCTGCGAGGCCGCGCTGGACCGGCACGCGGCGGCGGTACGGCTCGCCGTGGCCGAACGCTCGCCGTCCGGGCCGGAGGAGACCGCCGCCCTGCTCGCCGCCGTCCTCGGCGGGCGGGAGCGGTTCCACGGGCGGCAGTCCGACTACCGGCGGCTGGAGTCCTCGCTGCTACCGGACGTGCTGCGGCGTCGGCGCGGGCTGCCGATCATGCTCTCGCTGGTGTGGATGGCGGTCGGGCAACGGGCCGGGCTCACCGTCCACGGCATCGCGCTGCCCGGCCACTTCATCGTCGCGGTCGGCGGCCCGGCCGGCGGCGAGGAGTACGTGCTCGCCGACCCCTTCCACGGCGGCCGGCTGCTCGACCCTGCCGACGTCGAGCAGTTGGTCGCCGCCGCCGGGCACGACTTCACCCCCACCCTGCTCACCCCGGCCCAGCCGCTGGACATCGTGCTGCGGGTGCTCGGCAACATCCGGGTCTGGGCCGCCGACCGCCCCGAGCACGCCCGCACCCAGCTGTGGGCCACCGAGCTCGCCCTGCTGCTCCCCCGGCATCCCGCCCAGCTGCGCCTGGAGCGGGCCGAACTCCTGGTGCGGATGGGGGACTTCCTCGGCGGATCGGCGGAGATGGACGCCTACGCGCAGATCCTGGACGCCTTCGACCCGGACGGCGCCGCCAAGGTCCGCCAGGAGGCCCGGGCGGCCCGGCACCGGCTCAACTAGCGGCTCACAGCCAGCCCTTCTCGCGGGCGATCCGGACCGCCTCGGTGCGGTTGCGGGCCTCGGTCTTCTGGATCGCCATCGAGAGGTAGTTGCGGACCGTCCCCTCCGACAGGTGCAGCCGCTTGGCGATGTCCGCGTTCACCGCGCCGTCGGCGGCCGCGCCCAGGACGTCCCGCTCGCGCGGGGTCAGCGGGTTGGCGCCCTCGGCCAGCGCGGCCGCGGCCAGCACCGGGTCGATCACCCGCTCGCCGCGCAGCACCCTGCGGATGGCCTCGGCGAGCTCCGAGGCGGGCGCGTCCTTCACCAGGAAGGCGTCCGCACCGGACTCCATCGCCCGGCGCAGATAGCCGGGGCGGCCGAAGGTCGTCGCGATGACCACCTTCGTCCGGGGCGCTCGGCGGCGCAGCTCGGCGGCCGCCTCGATGCCCGTCATGCCCGGCATCTCGATGTCCAGCACGGCGACCTGCACGTCGTTCCCCAGCACCGCCGCCACCACCTCGTCCCCGCGGCCCACCTGCGCGACGACGTCGATGTCCCCCTCCAGCCCGAGCAACGCCGCCAGCGCCTCGCGGACCATGCCCTGGTCCTCGGCGAGCAGCACGCGGATCGAGGGGCTGTTCTCTGTGTTACCCATGGCCATGACCTTAGGGCCTGCCGGGAAAGGGGCTTGAGCCTCCGATAGGGGGAGACCGCACAGTGGTGCCCATGGACGGCCACGACACCCGCTACTCGATCGGCGACCTCGCCCGGCGCACCGGGCTGACGGTCAAGACCCCGTCCTGGACGAGGTGCTGTCCGCTCTTCCCCCGGGGCCGCGGGCCGAACTCTCCCGGCTCATCCGCCCCCTGGACGCGGCCTACCTCCGTCGCACCCTGCCCGATCCCTTCGCCGACCGCCGCTACTCGGACTCGTGGTGGTACCGCCGTCTCAGCGAACAGTGGGAGTGCGGGGAGGGAGGCCGGCGGGGCCGGCCGCCCACTCCCGGGCCCAGCGGCGCCCTTGAGGATCCCTAGCCCACCTTCGAGGACTCCGGGGTCGCCGCCGGCACCGTCCGCAGCGGCACCGAGGCCCGAACCCTGAAGCCCTTCCCGCGTTCCCCCGGCCCGGTCTCCAGCCGCCCGCCGACCAGCGCCAGCCGCTCCTCCAGCCCGGACAGCCCGTTGCCCGGCTGGGACTTGCCCGGCCCCCGCCCGTCGTCGGTGATCTCCAGGACGGCGTACCGCTCGCCGCTCGTCTCCCAGCCCTCGTCCGCCGTCACCGTGCAGACGGTGGCGCCCTCGCCGTGCCGGACGATGTTGGTGACGGCCTCGCGCAGCGCCCACGCCAGCGCGCCGGCCTCCTCGTTGGCCAGCGACGGCCAGGCGTCCACCAGCTCCGCAGCGGCCTCCAACCGCACCTGCGCGGTGGCCAGGGCGGTCCGGGCTGCGGCGAGCTCGACCGGCAGGGTCGGACGGCGGAAGCCGGTGACGGCCTCCCGGACGTCGATCAGCGACTGGCGGGCGACCTGCTCGATGTCGGCGACCTGTGCCCGCGCCGCCTCGTCCTTGCCGGCGTCCATGAACCGCCCGGCCAGCTCGCTCTTCAGGGTGATCAGCGAGAGCGAGTGCCCGAGCAGGTCGTGCAGGTCGCGGGCGAGCCGCAGCCGCTCCTCGGAGGCGGCCAGGTGGGCGACGGCCGCGCGCGCCTCGCGCAGCTCCTTCATGGTGGCGACCAGCCGCTGCAGGCCGGTCATCGCGACGCCGGAGAGGAAGGCGCTGAGGGTGAAGGTGACGATGTTGTCCGCACTGGCGTGGATCAGCAGACCGACCACGGCGGCGAGCCCGGCCATGCCGCCGAGGGCGGCCAGCGCGTAGTTCGCCGGTGTGATGATCGCAACGCACACCGAGGCGTAGATGAAGAGGGTCAGGAAGGCTTCGCCGAGGACGAAGGGGGCGGTGGCCGCTAGCGCGACCATCGTCACGACGATCACCTGGCAGGCCCGCGGCCGCATCCCCGCCTGCGAACGGAAGATCACCAGCAGGATGTACGCCGCCACGAACGCGCCCAGGCAGCACCAGCCGAACACTTGGGCCGCCGGGCCGTGGTCCCTGTTCAGCAGGTTGCCCGCCGGGTAGGCCAGGTAGGTCATCCAGAGCAGCATCCAGGCGACCTTGACCAGCAGCTGCCGCCTGCTCTCCACCGGCGAGCCGGGGACGTTCATGAATGACGCGCGCGCCACACCCGCCTCCGGCTGTTCGTCGGTGCGGTGGGTCTGGCGCGCGTCGCTCATGTCGATCATCATGCCTGGCGGGTGTCACGGCGGTACAGCGCCGCGGCAGCGGCCACGAACACCGCGAGGAAGGCGGCCAGCCCGGCGACCGCGGCGGTGTCCAGGGAGTGCCCGGGCTGGGTGAAGCCGGCCAGCTTGTTGTACAGGTACACCGGATTGAACCGGGCGTACGTCTCCAGCGAGCCGCTCACCGGGAACCAGGTGCCGCCGAACAGCGACATCAGCATGTACGTGATCATCACGATGGTCTGCACCGAGTCCGGCGCCGCCGCGTAGCCGAGCGCCACCCCGAGCGCGGCGAAGACGAAGCTGCCCAGCCACAGCGCGGCCGCCAGCCCGATCCACTGCGCCGCGCCGAGTTCGACGCCCTGGCTCGCGCCGACCGCGAAGACCACCAGGATCGCCGGCAGCGTGGTCACCGCGCTCGCGCCGATCTTGCCGAAGGTGTACGCCCGGCCCGGCAGCGCGGTCAGCCGCAACTGGCGCACCCAGCCGCTCTTGCGCTCCAGCGAGATCCGCTGCGCGCTGCCGGTGAGGACCGCGCCGACCGCGCCGAAGGTGGCCATCGAGACCATGAAGTAGGTCTTCACCGGCAGACCGCCGGCCAGCTTGTCGGAGCTGTAGGCGTGGATGAAGAAGAAGTACATCAGCGCCGGGTAGGCGATGGTGAAGAGCAGGTAGCGCCGGTTGCGGAGGGTCCGCAGGATCTCCAGCTTGATCAGGGTGGTCATCGCACGCTCTCCTTCTCGGCGCCGACCTCGCGGTCCAGCTCGCCCGTGATGGTCAGGAAGGCCTGCTCCAGGCCCACCCCGGCGACCTCCAGCCCGCGCGGGTACAGCCCCGCCCGGTAGATGCCGGCCACGCTCGCGTCGGCGTCCGCGGTCCGGATCCGCACCGTCCGCACCCCCGGGACCCTCGCGGTGACGTCCAGCGACTGCACGCCCGGCAGGGCGCGCAGCACGGCCTCCTCGAACTGGCCGGCGGCCGGGGCGAAGTCGGCGTCATGGAGTTCGAAGGCGATCCGGCGGGCCCCGGCGCGCGCCTTGATCTCCGCGGAGCTGCCGTCGGCGATCAGCCGGCCCCGGTGCAGCACCAGGACGCGGTCGGCGATCGAGTCGGCCTCCTCCAGGTAGTGGGTGGCGAACAGCACCGTGCGACCGGCGTCGGCCTGCGCCCGCATGCTCGCCCAGAACGCCTGCCGGACGCTGACGTCCATGCCGGTGGTGGGCTCGTCGAGCACGATCAGGTCGCTGTCGCCCGCGATCGCCAGGGCGAATCGGACCCGCTGCTCCTGGCCGCCGGACAGCTTGTCGACCCGGCGGTCGGCGATCTCGGTGATCCCGGCGTCGGTCAGCACCCCCGTGACCGACCGACCGCTCGGGTGCACCTTGCAGGCGAGCTCGACCAGCTCGCGGACCTTGACGTCGGTCATCAGCCCGCCGCTCTGCAGCATCGCGCCGAGCCGGCCGGCCGCGATCGCCTCCCGCGGGGTGCCGCCGAACAGCGTGACGCTGCCCTGGTCGGGCTCGCGCAGGCCGAGCAGCAGGTCCAGGCTGGTGGACTTCCCGGCGCCGTTCGGGCCGAGCAGCGCGACGGTCTCGCCCGGCCGCAGCACGAGGTCCAGTCCGTCCACGGCGCGCACCCGCCCGTAGCTCTTGCCGACGCCGCGGAAGGCGGCCACCTCGGTACCCATCGCCCCGCTCCTCTCCCCTGAAGGTGTCGCGTGCGGCGCTGTCCGCACCACCTCAGAGTCCCGCGCGGGCGGGGGCCGACGGCAGTGGCGGCCGTCGTGCCTTCGGTATGACGGATGTCATGCCGGCGGCCGGTACCCCCGTCACGCCCGATGAGGCAGTAGGGGGGCCGGCCGCCGAATCCGCTGGTCAGGAAGGATCTACAGCCCCAGCGAGCGCTTCACGAAGTCGACCTGGAGCAGCAGCAGGTTCTCCGCGACCTCCTCCTGCGGGGTCATGTGGGTGACGCCCGACAGCGGCAGCACGGTGTGCGGGCGGCCGGCCGCGAGCAGTGCCGAGGAGAGCCGCAGGGTGTGGGCGGCTACCACGTTGTCGTCCGCGAGGCCGTGGATGATCATCAGCGGGCGCTCCAGCCCGGCCGCGTAGCCGTTCAGCGAGTTCTCCCGGTACACCTCGGGCCGCTCGGCCGGGTGGCCCAGGTAGCGCTCGGTGTAGTGGGTGTCGTACAGCTCCCAGTCGGTCACCGGCGCCCCGGCCACCGCCGCGTGGAACACGTCCGGGCGGCGCAGCACCGCGAGCGCGGAGAGGTAGCCGCCGTACGACCAGCCGCGGATGGCGACCCGGTCGAGGTCGAGCGGGAACTCCCCGGCGAGCGCCTGGAGCGCGTCCACCTGGTCGTCCAGGGTGGCCCCGGCGAAGTCGAAGGCGATCGACTTCTCCCAGGCCGGCCCGCGCCCGGGGGTGCCGCGGCCGTCGGCGACGATCACCGCGAAGCCCTGGTCGGCGAACCACTGCGAGTTGAGGTGCGGGTTGTGCGCCTGGACGACGCGCTGGCCGTGCGGGCCGCCGTACGGGTCCATCAGGACGGGCAGCAGGCCGTCGCGCTCGCGGTCGTAGCCGGTGGGCAGGAAGACGGCGGCCGGGATGCGGCGCTCGCCGGCGAAGCGGAAGACCGGGCGGGCGGTGATGACCGGGGTCTCGGCGTGGGAGGCGATGACGGCGACGTCGTCGACCACCACGCCCTCCGGCAGGTCGCGGGCGACCTGGACCAGGGTTCCGGGCAGGTCGGGCTCGGCGGTGGCCCGGACGGTGATCCCGCCCGCGTGCACCGCGCTGGTGACGGAGGTGAACGGACGGCCGTTGGAAGACTCCCAGGCCAGCCGCTTGCCGTCGTGGCTGATCCGGCCGACGGCGATCCAGCCGGGCTCGGGGTCGGTCTCCCCGGCACCGCCGGAGGCGCTGAAGAACACCTCCTCCTCGGTGACCGCGATGACCGACCGGACGTGCAGGTCGGCCCCGGTGACGGACTGGTCGCCGACCACCAGCGCCCGCACGCCGCCCTCGTCGGAGATCCGGACCAGCTTGCCGTCCGGGGTCCAGGCCGGGACGCCCGGGAAGGCCTCCAGCCAGGCGTCGTCGCGCTCCTCGAACAGCACCTCGGTGGCGCCGGTGGCCACGTCCAGGCCGAGGATGCGCTGAGCGCGCTGGTCGCGGGACTCGACCAGCAGCAGCGGCACGCCGCCCTTGGACCAGTGGACCCGGGCCAGGTACGGGAAGGCCTCGCGGTCCCAGGCCACCTCGGTGCGCCCGCCGTGCAGGTCGAGCACCCAGAGGCCGACCTCGGCGTTGGCGGTGCCGGCCGCCGGGTAGGCGACCTCGGCGGGCTCACGGTCCGGGTTGGCCGGGTCGGCGATCCACCAGCGGCGCACCGGGCTGTCGTCGGCGCGCTCGGCCAGCAGCCGGTCGCTCTCCGGGGACCACCAGAAGCCGCGGTCGCGGTCCATCTCCTCCTGGGCGATGAACTCGGCCTGCCCCCAGGTGACGTTCGGACCGTCCGGCTCGGCGAGTGCCCGGTCGCCACCGCCGTCGGTGCGGGTCAGCCGCAGCTCGCCGGCGGTGTTGGCGTAGGCGACGTGCGAGCCGTCCGGGGAGAGCCGCGGGTCCAGCAGCGGTCCGCGGGCGGGCAGTTCGGCGGTGGCGCCGGTGGCCAGGTCGGCGGTGAACAGCCGGCCGGACAGCGCGAAGGCGGCCGACCGGCCGTCCGCGTCCAGGGCGTAGCCGACGATGCCGGCCGAGCCCTCGCGGCTGCGCTCGCGGCGGGCCTTCTCGGCCGGCGAGAGGTCCTCCTCGCCGCCGCCGAGCAGGACGGCCGGGTCGGCGGCGATCCGCTCCTCGCCGGTGGCGGTGTCGAGGGTCCAGAGCAGGTTGGCCCGGTCGCTGCCCGAGCGCGAGCGGAGGAAGACGACCCGCGAGCCGTCCGGTGCGACGGAGAAGGAGCGGGGCGCGCCGACGGTGTAGCGCAGGGTCCGCGCGTACTGCCGGGGGAAGGTGTCCGCAGGGGTGTGGGAGGTCATGGCACCAGACCCTACGACGGCGGACTCTCACTGCCGGGTGACTGGTGATCACTCGTTCGGAGCATCGTTCCCAAGTACGCCCTAAAGAGGTCCAAACCCCCTCCGACCGGCCCATGCGCCCCGGGAGTGCCCAGATGCCCCGACACACGTGGACTCACCGAATGTAATGCTCCCCTTACCCATCGGGTATGACTGGTCAGGCGAGTGACCGTCGGGCCCGTCCCGGCCCCCCGGTCACCCGACCCCGATTCCCGTACGGTCCCACCGCCGCCCTCCCCAGGGATCGGCGCCCGAGAAGGGGGCATGAGCCGACATGGCCATGAACATCTCCGCAGTCGTGCTGATGCTGACGATCGTGGTGGTGCTGATCCGCCGCTCCAGCCTGAAGCTGGCGCACGCCATCGTCTGCGCGCTGCTCGGCTTCTACCTGGCCTCCAGCTCGATCGCCCCGTCGATCACCCAGGTCACCAGCAACCTCGCCGGAATGATCAACGGCCTGAAGCTCTAGCACCCTCCGGCCGGTGGACACGGGCCTGCCGCCCCGCCCGCCCTCCGGGCGAACGACGCGAGTTTGGCGGCAGGCCCTAGGCTTCCTCCCATGACCGCGACTACCGGCCGCAGCCTCCTCCTGGTCCACGCCCATCCCGACGACGAGTCGATCGGCAACGGCGCCACCATGGCCCGGTACGCCGCCGAGGGCACCCGGGTGACGCTGGTGACCTGCACCCTCGGCGAGGGCGGCGAGGTGATCCCGCCGGGGCTGGCCCATCTGACGGCCGATCGGGAGGACACCCTCGGCGCGTACCGGATCGGCGAGCTGACCGAGGCGATGCGCGCCCTCGGCGTCACCGACTTCCGCTTCCTCGGCGGCCCGGGGCGCTACCGCGACTCCGGGATGATGGGCGTGCCCGACAACGACGTCCCCGGCTGCTTCTGGCGGGCCGACGTGGACGAGGCGGCCGGCCACCTGGTCGCGGTGATCCGCGAGGTGCGGCCGCAGGTGCTGGTCACCTACGACGAGAACGGCGGCTACGGGCACCCGGACCACATCCAGGCGCACCGGGTCGCGATGCGCGCGTACGAGCTGGCCGCCGACCCGGCGCACCACCCGGAGCTGGGCGGTGCCTGGCGGATCGCCAAGGTGTACTGGAACCGGATGCCCCGCTCGGTGATCGAGGCCGGGCTCGCCGAGGCCGCCGCCGAGGCGCCCTTCCCCGGCGTCGCCCAGCCCGCCGACGTGCCCGGAGTGGTGGCCGACGAGGTGGTCACCACGGTGCTGGACGGCGCCGCGTACGTCGCCCCCAAGGCCGCCGCGCTGGCCGCGCACGCCACCCAGATCACCGTGGACGGCGCGTTCTTCGCGCTCTCCAACGACCTCGGCCAGCCGCTGTTCGCCACCGAGTACTACCAGCTGGTGCACGGCCAGGCCGGGCCGGAGCGGCCCGAGCGCGACCTGTTCGCGGGCCTGGACCACGTCACCGCGACCGCCACTGAGGAGAGCGCCCGATGACCGCGCCCGCCACGCCGCCGCGCCGCTCGTTCGCGGCCGCCGTCCTCGGCACCCAGAAGGAGCGGCTGGCCGAGCCTCAACCCCCGCGCACCGTCCGGATCGCGGCGTATGTCCTCTTCTTCCTGCTGGGCATCGCGGTGTCGATCTGCGGATCCTTTGTGCAGGCCCTGTGGCCGCCGGTGGGAGTTCTGCTGGCACTCGCCGCGAGCGCCGCGACCTTCTACGCGGGTCTGCGGATCACCGGCACCCGGCTCGGCGCCGCGATGCCCGCGGCCGGCTGGTTCCTGGCGATGCTGCTGATGATGGTGCCCCGGCCGGAGGGCGACAACGTGCTGTGGTCCAACGCCACCTCACTGGCCTGGCTGTTCGCCGGCTCGGTCCTGGGCGTGATCTGCGCCACCCTGCCCACCCGGAACAGCTGGCTGCTCGGGGTGCCCGGCCCTCCGCGCTGACCCCGCCCGCGAGCGGCGCCCGGTACCGCGCACGACGCGCAGTCAGGACCACACGGCCGTACTCTCATATCGGAGGAACCGGACGTATCAGGATCTGTCCGAAGCCGTTCACCGCTCAGTTCTTCCCAGTATGGTGGTCCCGCAGTACGACGTCCCCGACCGCCGCCCGCCCGCCCAAGGCCCGGCGACCACGAACCGCGGTCGCGCCGCACGGCCCGCCCGCGAACCCGGAGCAGAGCAGCATTGAGCAGCCGCGAATCTGACAACGCCAACCCGACGCCCCGGCGTACGGGTCCGGACGCCTACCCGTCGGGCACGCCGCCCTACGGCACCCCGGGCCTCCCTGGCGGCGACCGGGCTGCCGCCGGTGCCGACCACGGCGCCGCGTCGGGCGGCGAGGACGATGGTCCGAAGACCGAGACCACCCTGACCACCCGGGTCCGGATCAACATCCCCGGCTCACGCCCGATCCCACCGGTCGTCGTCCGCAGCACCGTCAAGAACGAGGACGGCCCGGGCGACCAGGCCCCGGCCGCCGCCGAGCCGGGCGGCCCGCGGCACCGCTCCGCGCCCGCCTCGCCCGTCCTCGGCGTGATGGACGGCGGAAGCGGCACGGCCACCCCGCCGAACCTGCCGCCGGAGTGGCAGATCCCGCCGATCCCGCCGGCGACCTCCGAGTCCGAGTCCACCGGCGCCTGGTTCCGGCCGCGGCAGAAGAAGGCCGCCGAGCCCGCCCCGGCCACCGTACCGGCCGGCGCCCCGAGCGCGCCGGAGGCCGCGGTCGCGCCCGGCTCCGTCGCCGAGGCCCGCCCGCAGGGCGCCCCGAACGGCGCCCGGCCGGCCGCGGCCGGCGCCGAGGCCCGTCCGAACGGCCGCCCGGTGCCCGTCCCGGGCAAGTCGCCGAACCAGGCCGCTCCCGCGCCCGCTTCGCCGTACGGCGTCGAGGGTCCGGCCGAGGAGCCCGGCGTGTACGAGGCCGCCGCCCCGTTCGCACCGGCCGCCGACCCGTTCGCCCCGACCGGCCCCGACGCCGGTGCGCGCGGCCCGCGCGGCGGCCGCCGCCAGCAGCAGGCCCCGCGGCCGAACGCCGCCCAGCAGGGCGCGCCCCAGTCGAACCAGCCGAACCAGCCGAACGGCCCCCGGCCGAACCGGCGGCAGCAGAACGGCCCGCAGGGCACGCCGGGGCTGAACGGCCACCCGCAGGGCCCGGCCGCCGAGCCCGGCCCGGAGGACACCTCCGTGGACGGCTTCGCGCCGATCCGGGAGAACACCCCGCCGTCGGCCGCCATACCCGGCCTGCCCCGGAACGGCGCCCCGCGCGGTGCCGACGCCCGTCCGCAGCCGGGCCTGTTCGCCTCGGCCCCGACCGGCGCCGACCCGTTCGCCACCCAGCGTCCGGCCACCCCCGGCCAGGACCCCTTCGGCGCCCCGGCGGCCCCCGGCGGGCTCTTCCCGGGCGCGCCGCAGCCCGCCGGGGGCGGTCCCCGGCAGGCCGGCCTCGGCGCGGAGGCCACCGAGGTCACCCCGCTGCCGACCCCGGGCCCCGAGGCGGCCCGGCCCGCTCCGGGCGGTCCCGCCGGTCCCGTCCCGCCCGGTCCCGCCGCGCAGTCCGCCCCCGCGCCCGCCCCGGCCAAGACCGAGCCGGCCGCCCCCGCCAAGGGCAAGGCCAAGGGCGGCGGCGCCAAGAAGCTGGTCAAGCTCGGCGTCTACGCGATCGGCGGTGTGCTCTTCCTCGGCGCCGCCGCGTACGGCACCGGCCTGATGCTCAACCAGTCGGACGTCCCCAAGGGCACCGTGGTACTCGGCACCGACATCGGCGGCAACAGCCGCGACCAGGCGATCCACGCGCTGGACGACTCGGTCGGCAAGGCCGGGCAGCAGCCGCTCAAGCTGAAGATCGGCGACCAGGCCGTCGACCTCGACCCGACGGTCGCCGGACTGAGCTTCGACACCACGGCCACCGTGGACGGCCTCGCCGCGCACAGCTACAACCCGGTCGACGTCATCAAGTCGCTCCAGGGCGGCAGCAAGGCGGTCGCACCCGAGGTCCGGGTCGACCGGGCCAAGCTCAAGGCCGCGCTGGACTCGCTGGCGGCCGGCTCGGGCCAGGGTCTGCAGGAGGGCTACGTCAAGTTCGCCGACAACGGCGACCCGGTCGTGGTCCCCGGCAAGGCCGGCCAGGCGGTGGACTCCAACGCCGCCCTGGACGTGGTCGAGCAGGCCTACCGCGACCGCGCCGCCGGCAAGCCCGACCAGCCGATCGCACTCGCCGTCACGGCCGCCCAGCCCAAGGTGTCCACCCAGGCCCTGCAGGCCGCCGCGGACAGCCTCGGCAAGCAGGTCACCAACGGCAAGATCCACATCGTGGCCGGCACCAAGCCCTGGGACTTCGGCGGCAAGACCGCCGCCAAGGCGCTCACGCTGGTCCCGGACGCCTCCGGCAAGATCGTGCCCAAGTGGGACCTCGACGCGCTGAACTCCCAGCTGAACGGCGTGTTCGACAAGGTGAAGGTCAAGAAGAACGGCCAGTCCGGCACGGTCACCCCGCAGGACGTCGCGGACGCCGTCACCTCGCTGTTCGACAAGACCGGCGACAAGGACCGCACCTTCAAGTTCCCCGCCGCCTGACGGACCGGACACGAACGAGGGGCGGGCCCGCTGCCGCGATGACGGCAGGCGGTCCCCGCCCCTCGACAACTCCCCCTCCCGGTCAGCAAGATGTGACGCCACACCTTCCGTCACAGCAACCCCGGGAGCCACGCCGATGGGCCGCCGCCTCCAGCACCACCGGACGGCGCTGCTCGCCGGTCTCACCGCCCTGACCCTCTCGCTCGCGCTCTGCTCCTGCTCGTCCGGGCAGGACGGCGCCGCCGCGGACGCGATGCCGAGCGCCGCCGGCGTGCCCAAGCTCACCTCGATCGACATCAACCAGCACGACCGCTCCCAGCTGCGCCAGGGCGGCACCCTGAACCTGGCGATCACCCAGTTCTCCCACCAGTGGTCGCCGATCCACACCGACGGCAGCGAGTCCTCGACCATCGCCGTCACCAAGCCGCTGCTGCCGACCTTCTTCCGCTCGGACGCGGCCGGAACCCAGACAGTCAACCCGGCCTACCTGCAGGACGCGCACGCCGACATCAAGGACGGCCGGCAGGTGGTCACCTGGACCCTCAACCCGAAGGCCCACTGGTCCGACGGCACCCCGATCACCTGGCGCGACATCGAGGCGAACTGGCGCGCGCTGAACGGCAAGGACCCGGCCTACCGGCCGTCCAGCAGCACCGGCTTCGAGCTGGTCTCCTCGGTCGAGCGGGGCAAGGACGACTTCCAGGCCGTGATGACCTTCGACCGACCGTTCTCCGAGTGGCAGTCGATGTTCAACGGCGCTGCCAACGCCCCGCTGCTGCCGGCCGCCAAGGTCGCCACCCCGGAACTGTTCAACTCGGCCTACCTGGACGCGATCCCGCTCACCGCCGGCCCGTTCAAGGTCGAGACGCTGGACCGTGCCGCGCAGACCGTCACCCTGGTCGCCGACCCCACCTGGTGGGGCGACAAGCCGATGCTGGACCGAATCGTCTTCCACGCCATGATGCCGGACGCGATGGGCGCCGCCTTCGCCAAGGGCGAGATCGACCTCTTCAACAACGGCCCCGACCTGGCCGGTTACCAGGTCATCAAGAACACCAAGGGCGCGGCCGTCCGCCGGGCCGGCGGGCCGGACTTCCGGCAGATCACCCTGAACGCCCGCACCCCGGCGCTCAGCGACCCGTCCGTCCGCCAGGCCGTGTTCCAGGCGATCAACCGGGACGCGCTGATCCGCTCCGACCTCAACGGCCTGGACTGGCCCGGCGTCCCGCTCAACAACCACCTGCTGGCCGCCAACCAGAACGGCTACCGGGACAACTCCCTCGGCCTGTCCCGCTTCGACCCCGCCGAGGCCGCCCGCAAGCTGGACGCGGCCGGCTGGAAGCTGGACGGCGACGTCCGCAAGAAGGACGGCCATGAGCTGAACCTGCGGATGATCGTCCCGGCCGGGGTCGCGGTGGCCCAGAACGAGGCGACCGGCGTCGCCAAGATGCTCAAGGACGTCGGGATCAAGGTCACCACGGTGACCGCCGCCGCCAACGAGTTCTTCGACAAGTACATCAACCACAACGACTTCGACCTGGCCGCCTACGCCCTGCTCGGCACCCCGTTCCCGGCCAGCGGCAGCCGGGCCGGCTTCGCCCAGAACGGCGGCGCCAACCACGTCGGCGCCGGCAGCCCGGCCGCGGACGCCGCCCTCGACCGGGCCGCCGCCGCGCCCGACGCCGCGACCGCCTCCGAGGCGATCAACCAGGCCGACGGCGAGTTGTGGAAGGTGGCCGGCGTCCTGCCGCTCTACCAGCGCCCGCAGCTGTACGGCGCCCGCGCCGACCTGGCCAACATCGGCGCGCAGGGACTGTCCGACATCGTCTGGGAGAACGTCGGCTTCACCAAGTAGGACCGCCTGGCGCCGAGTCGGCCGGCAACAGTCAGCCGTGCAGCGTCTCCCGCCAGTAGTGGCAGGCGCTGCGCCGGCCCGACAGCTCGGCGCCCTCCTCGTCCACCACCGGTACCAGCGGCGGGAGTTCGGTCAGGCAGCGGTCCTGCACCCGGTCACAGCGCGGGTTGAAGGCGCAGCCCTGCGGGATCCGCAGCAGGCTGGGCGGCAGGCCCTTGATGGCGTGCAGGTTCTGGCCCTTCTGGTCCAGCCGCGGAATGGAGTCCAGCAGTCCCCTGGTGTACGGGTGGGCCGGGCGCGCGTACAACTCGCGGACCGGGGCGGTCTCGACGATCCGGCCCGCGTACATCACGGCGATCTTGTCGGCCACGTCGGCGACCACGCCGAGGTCGTGGGTGATCAGGATCAGGCCCATGTTGAACTCGGCCTGGAGGTCGGCCAGCAGGTCCATCACCTGGGCCTGCACGGTCACGTCCAGCGCGGTGGTCGGCTCGTCCGCGATGATCAGGTCCGGCTCCAGCGAGAGCGCCATCGCGATCATGATGCGCTGGCGCATGCCGCCGGAGAACTGGTGCGGGAAGTCGCCGACCCGCTGCCGGGCGGCGGGGATGCGCACCCGGTCCATCAGCTCGACGGCCTTCTCCCGGGCCTCCTTGCGGGAGAGCCCCTGGTGCACCCGGAACATCTCACCGAGCTGGTAGCCCACGCTGAGCACCGGGTTGAGGGCGGACAGCGCGTCCTGGAAGATCATCGCGATCCGCTGGCCCCGAACGGCCCGCCGGGCCTTGGGGTGCATGGTCAGCAGGTCCTCGCCGCGGAACAGGATCCGCCCCGAGGTGATCTTCCCTGGTGGCACGTCCAGGATGCCCATGATCGCCTGCGCGGTCACCGACTTGCCGGAGCCGGACTCGCCCAGCACCGCCAGCGTCTCCCCCGCCGACACCGAGTAGCTCACCCCGTTGACGGCCCTGGCCACACCGTCCTGGGTGTGGAACTCGACGTGCAGGTCCTCGACCTCCAGCAACGGGGTCCCGGGTGCCAGGCTCGCCCGACCGCCGCCGACCACCTCCACCGCGTCCATGTGAGCAGCCCTCCTCAGCGCAGCAGCGACCATCGACAGGCGCCTAGCAACTATCAATGACCGACGCGCACTTGGGGAGAGCGCTGCAGATCTCGGTTCCATCACGGCACAGGGCGCGCCCTCGTTCCGAGGACGCGCCCCGAGGACGACCGGGTCAGCTGCCGCCCGGCCCGTCCTCCCGCTCGGCGGCGCCCTGCCCGACCTCGCGCTCCGCCGCACTCTGCCCGATCTCGCGCTCCGCCGCACTCTGCCCGATCTCGCGCTCCGCCGCACTCTGCCCGATCTCGCGCTCCGCCGCGAAGTGACAAGCCGAGTCGTGGAACGCCGCGCCCTTCAGCCAGCTCGGCGCGGCGAGCAGCGGGATCTCCACCGCGCAGCGCTCCTGCGCCTTCCAGCACCGGGTGCGGAACCGGCACCCCGACGGCGGGTTGGCCGGCGAGGGCACGTCCCCGGTGAGCACGATCCGGTCCCGGGACTCGCGCGCCGTCGGGTCCGGCACCGGTACGGCGGACAGCAGCGCCTGGGTGTACGGGTGGGTCGCGTGGTCGTAGATCTCCGCGTCGCTGCCGATCTCGACCATCTTCCCCAGGTACATCACCCCCACCCGGTCCGAGATGTGCCGGACGATGGAGAGGTCGTGCGCGATGAACATGTACGACAGGTTGAACTCGCCCTGCAGCTGCTCCAGCAGGTTGATCACCTGCGCCTGCACCGACACGTCCAGCGCCGAGACCGGCTCGTCGCAGATGATGATCTCCGGCTTGAGCGCCAACCCCCGTGCGATGCCGATGCGCTGGCGCTGGCCACCGGAGAACTGGTGCGGATACCGGTTGATGTACTCCGGGTTGAGCCCGACCACGTCCAGCAGGTCCTGGACGGCCTTGCGGCGGTCGCCCTTCGGCGACACCTCCGGGTGGATCTCGAACGGCTCACCGATGATGTCGCCGACCGTCATCCGCGGGTTCAGCGAGGTGTACGGGTCCTGGAACACCATCTGGATGTTGCGCCGGACGGCCTTCAGCGCGGAGCCGGACAGCCGCGAGATCTCTTCCCCCTTGTACCGGACCGAGCCGCCGGTGGCCGGCTCCAGGTTCATCAGCACCTTGGCCAGCGTGGACTTCCCGCAGCCGGACTCGCCGACGATGCCGAGCGTCTCGCCCTGCATCAGGTCGAAGCTGACCCCGTCCACCGCTTTGACCGCGCCGACCTGCTTCTTGAACAGCACGCCCTTGGTGAGCGGGAAGTGCTTGACCAACTCCCGCACTTCGAGGATCGGCTCGCCGCGCGGTACCTCCTGGTTGAACGCGGCCTCCTCCGGCACCACCGCGCTCAGTGCGCTGGCCCCGTTACCGGTCATGGAGGGTCTCCTTCCAGAAGAAGCAGGCGCTGCCGCGCCCCTCCAGCGGCGTGCCGTCCTCCTCGGTGACCTGGAAGAGCTCCGGCACCTCGGCCCGGCAGATGTCCTGCGCCCGGGGGCAGCGCGGGTTGAACGCGCAGCCTGCGGGGATCCGCAGCAGGTTGGGCGGCAGGCCCTTGATGGCGTAGAGCTCCTGGCCCTTCTGGTCCAGCCGCGGGATGGAGTCCAGCAGTCCCCTGGTGTACGGGTGCGCGGGCCGGGCGTAGAGCTCGTGCACCGGGGCGGTCTCGACGATCCGGCCGGCGTACATCACGGCGATCTTGTCCGCGACGTCGGCGACCACGCCGAGGTCGTGGGTGATCAGGATGAGCCCCATGTGGAACTCGGCCTGGAGGTCGGCCAGCAGGTCCATCACCTGGGCCTGCACGGTCACGTCCAGCGCGGTGGTCGGCTCGTCCGCGATGATCAGGTCCGGCTCCAGGGCCAGCGCCATCGCGATCATGATGCGCTGACGCATGCCGCCGGAGAACTGGTGCGGGTAGTCGTTCACCCGTTGCTTGGCCGCCGGGATGCGCACCCGGTCCATCAGCGCGACGGCCTTCGCCTTGGCGTCCGCGCGGGAGACGCCCCTGTGGGCCCGGAACATCTCGCCGAGCTGGAAACCCACGCTGAGCACCGGGTTGAGGGCGGACAGCGCGTCCTGGAAGATCATCGCGATCTTCCGGCCGCGGATCCTCCGCCGCTCGTCCGTGCCCATCTTCAGCATGTCCTGGCCGCGGAAGCGGATCTCGCCGCGCGGGATCCGGGCCGGCGGCATGTCCAGGATGCCCATGACCGCCTGCGCCGTCACCGACTTGCCGGAGCCGGATTCGCCCAGCACCGCCAGTGTCTCCCCCGCCCGGACGCTGTAGTTGACCCCGTTGACGGCCCGGGCCACGCCGTCCCGGGTGACGAACTCGACGTGCAGGTCCCGTACGTCGAGCAGCGGCCCCTCGTACGGCGCCTCCCGCTCGCGCTTGGCGGTGTCCACAGCTGGAGTCACGATGCGCTCCCCTCGCTCAGCGAAGCTTCGGGTCGAGGGCGTCGCGCACCGCGTCGCCCATCATGATGAAGGCCAGCACGGTGACGGAGAGCGCCGCGGCCGGGAAGAACAGCACGTACGGGGCCGTCCGGATCACCTTCTGGGCGGAGGAGATGTCGATGCCCCAGGAGATGGTCGGGTCCTGCAGGCCGATGCCGAGGAAGCTCAGCGTCGCCTCGGTGGCGATGTAGCCGCCGAGGGCGATGGTCGCCACGACGATCACCGGGGCGATCGCGTTCGGCAGGATGTGCCGGAACATCAGCCGGCCGGTCCCGGCGCCGAGCGCCCGGCCGGCCACCACGTAGTCGGACTGCTTGACGGTCAGCACCGCGCCGCGCATGACGCGGGCGATCTGGGTCCAGCCGAGCACGCCCAGCGCGATGACCACGCTCCACACCGTGCGGGTGGAGAAGGCGTTCAGCAGCACCAGGGCGCCGAGCAGCAGCGGGATGCCGAAGAAGATGTCGATGATCCGGGAGATCACCGCGTCCACGCCGCCGCCGAAGTACCCGGCAACCATGCCTGTCAGCCCGCCGAGCACGGTGACTGCGGCGGTCACGAAGATGCCGACGGTGATCGAGGCGCGGGCTCCGTAGATGACCCGGGCGAAGATGGACCGGCCCTGGGCGTCGTAGCCGAACCAGCCGGCCCCGAACACGTCGCCCCAGTCCGGCCGACGCAGGTAGTCGTGCACCAGGTCGGCCTTGCGCGGGTCGGCGTCGGTGAAGGCGTACGGGAAGATCGCCATCACCACCAGCAGCAGGATCAGCACCGCCGAGACCAGGAAGATCGGCCGTCGGCGTAGGTCCCGCCAGGCGTCGCCCCAGAGGCTGCGGGCCTCCTCCCGCTTCCGCACGTCGCGTTCGACTAAGGTCTCCTGCTCGACCGCCATGCCCTGTTCGCCGGCGTAGTCGAGGCGCGCGACGCCGGGCTTGGGGTGCGGTTCGTACGAGTCCTCGTCGTGGATGTCAGGCATAGCGGATCCTCGGGTCCAGGACCGCGTAGAGCAGGTCGACGAGGAGGCTGGCGACCAGGTAGACGATCACCAGGACGGTCACGATGCCGACCACGGTGGGGCCTTCCTTCGTGTTGATCGCCCGGTACAGGACGTTGCCGATGCCCTGCACATTGAAGATGCCCTCGGTGACGATCGCGCCGCCCATCAGCGCGCCCAGGTCGGTGCCGAGGAAGGTGACCACCGGGATCAGCGAGTTGCGCAGCAGGTGCCGGAAGACGATGGTGCGCCGGGGCAGGCCCTTGGCAACCGCCGTGCGCATGTAGTCGGCCCGCAGGTTCTCACCGATCGAGGTCCGGGTGAGCCGGGCCACGTACGCGAGCGAGAGCGACCCCAGCACGACGGCCGGCAGGACGAGTTGGGATAGGTCGTAGCTGTTCTGCACGGTCGGTGTGACCCAGCCGAGGTTGGTGGCGAAGATCGTCTGCGCGATGTACGCGAGCACGAAGACCGGGATCGAGATCACCACCAGGGTGAGGACCAGCACCAGGGTGTCCTGGATGCTGCCGCGCCGCAGCCCGGAGACCAGGCCGAGGGCGAGGCCGAGGATCATCTCGAAGACGAAGGCCAGCAGCGCGAGCCGGATGGTGACCGGGAAGGCGCCGACCATGATGTCGGAGACCGGGCGGCCGGTGAAGCTGGTGCCGAAGTCGCCCTGGAACAGGTTCCCCATGTAGTGCAGGTACTGCTTCCAGAGCGGCTGGTCCAGGAAGTACTTGTGCTTGATGCTGGCCACCACGGCCGGGTCGGCCGCCTTCTCGCCGAACAGCGCGACCACCGGGTCGCCCGGCAGCGTGTAGACCATCACGAAGATCAGCAGCGTGGTGCCGAAGAACACCGGGATCATCTGCAGCACCCGCCGCAGCACGTAACTGCCCATCCGAGCCTCCTTCCAGGGCGTGGCCGACCGGAGCCGGTCGGCCAAGAGGACCAGGCCCCGCCCTCCGTGCGGGGAGGGCGGGGCCGGCGCGTGGGACTGGTCAGCCCTTGACCTCGACCTGGGTCCAGGCCGGGTTGCCGAAGGAGTCGAACTTCACGTTCTGCACCTTGTTCGAGTAGCCCGAGTTGGTGCGGTAGTACCAGAGCGGGATGGCAGGCATGCCGCTCGGCAGCACGGCCTCGGCCTTCTGGTAGCCGGTCACCGTGTCGGCGACGCTTGCGGCCTCGTCGGCCTTGGTCGCCGCGTCGTCGAACTGCGGGTTGCTGTAGCCGAAGTCGTTGGAGGCCGCACCGGTGCGGTAAACGTCGGACAGGAAGTTGGCGTTCAGCGGGTAGTCCTGCACCCAGCCGGTGCGGAAGGCGCCGTCGAGCTGGTGTGCGGTGATCGCCGCGCGCGCGGTCTTGAAGTCGGGCTTCGGGTCGCCCAGGCAGTCCACGCCGGTGCTCTGCCGGATCGAGTTGCAGACCGCGTCGACCCACTCCTTGTGGCCGCCGTCCGCGTTGTAGGTGATCAGCAGCTTGTTGCCGGGGACGCCGCCGCCCTCCTGGATCAGCGCCTTGGCCTTGGCCGGGTCGAACTTGCAGAAGTCGCCGCAGGCGCCGTCCTTGTAGCCCTCGACGCCCTCGGCGACCCAGGCGGTGGCGGGCTTGCGGGAGCCCTGCAGCACGGTCTTGGTGATGACGTCGCGGTCGATCGCCATCGACAGGCCCTGGCGCACCTTGGCCTTGTCCGGCGAGGACCAGTCGGCCTGGTAGAGCGTGAAGCCGATGTTCTGGATCGCGCCCTGCGGGGCGTCGATCGCCCGGTCGCCGAGGTCGTTCTTGTACGTCGCCAGCGCGGACGGCGGCACCTGGTCCATCACGTCCAGGTTGCCGGACTGCAGGTCCGCGTAGGCGGCCTCGGACGTGGTGTACATCTTGAAGACGATGCCGCCGTTCTTCGGCTTGTCCACGCCCTGGTAGCCCGGGAAGGACTTGGTGACCACCTCGGTGTTGTGCGTCCAACTGACGAACTGGTACGGGCCGTTGCCCACCGGCTTCTGCCCGTACCCGGCCGGGTCCTTGAAGAAGCCGTCCGGCAGCGGCGAGAAGGCGATGTAGCCGAGCTTGTACTCGAAGTACGAGACCTTGTTCTTCAGCTTCACGGTGAAGTGCAGGTCGTCCGTGACGGTCAGGCCGGACATCTTGTCCGCGGTCGGCTTCCCGGTCTTGGGGTGGACGTCCTGGTAGCCCTCGATGTCGGAGAACCAGGAGCTGTTGATCTGGGCGTTGGCCGGGTTGGCGGACCAGTTCCAGGAGTCCACGAAGTTCTTGGCGTGCACCGGGGTGCCGTCGTGGAACTTCCAGCCGTCCTTCAACGTGATGGTGTACGTCTGCGAGTCGCTGGTGTCGATCTTGTCCGCGACCTGCATCCGGATCTTGGCGGTGCTGGGGTCGTAGTCCACCAGCCCCTTGAAGAGGTTCTCGATGATGCGACCACCGCCGACCTCGTTCGCGTTGGCGGGCTGCAGCGGGTTCTGCGGCTCACTGCTCTGGTAGCTGAAGGTCTTGGTGGCGTTCGACGAACTGCCACCACCTCCGCCGCCGCCGCTGCACCCGGTGGCCACCAGGACCACGGACGTCGCAGCGGCGAGGACCAGGCGAGCACGGGCGGCTACGGGCATGGCGGTCCCTCCTCATGGGTGTGTGTCGCATCACACCCCATGAGAAGCGCGCCCCGGCGACGGCGCGAGCCGGGTGCACCCGGACGAGTGCCGTAACCCCTGCGGAGTTGACGCAGGCCGGATTGACGCAGCGCCGGATTGACCGAACGCCGGAAGGGCCCGCGGCCGAAGCCGCGGGCCCTTCCTGGGACGCCGGGGGAGGTCAGGCCTCGGCCGACTCCCGGACCTCGGCGAAGTGGCAGGCCGACTCGTGCGCGGCCGGGCCCTCCAGCGTGGTCGGGATCGCCAGCAGCGGGACCTCCTCCGCGCAGCGGTCCTCCGCCTTCCAGCAGCGGGTGCGGAAGCGGCAGCCGGACGGCGGGTTGGCCGGCGAGGGGATGTCGCCGCTGAGGATGATCCGGTCCCGCGACTCGCGCGCCGCCGGGTCCGGCACCGGCACCGCGGACAGCAGCGCCTGGGTGTACGGGTGGGTGGCGTTGTCGTAGATCTGCTCGTCGGTGCCGATCTCGACCATCTTGCCCAGGTACATCACGCCGACGCGGTCGGAGATGTGCCGGACGATGGAGAGGTCGTGCGCGATGAACATGTACGACAGGCCGAACTCGCCCTGCAGCTGCTCCAGCAGGTTGATCACCTGCGCCTGGACGGACACGTCCAGGGCGGAGACCGGCTCGTCACAGATGATGATCTCGGGCTTGAGCGCGAGGCCGCGGGCGATGCCGATGCGCTGGCGCTGACCGCCGGAGAACTGGTGCGGGTACCGGTTGATGTACTCCGGGTTCAGACCCACGACGTCCAGCAGGTCCTGAACGGCCTTGCGGCGGTCGCCCTTCGGCGCCACCTCCGGGTGGATCTCGAAGGGCTCCCCGATGATGTCGCCGACCGTCATGCGCGGGTTCAGCGAGGTGTACGGGTCCTGGAACACCATCTGGATGTTCCGACGGACGGCCTTGAGGGCCGAGCCGGTCAGCTTGGAGATGTCCTCGCCCTTGAACAGCACCTGGCCGGAGGTGGCCCGCTCCAGGTTCATCAGCACCTTGGCCAGCGTGGACTTGCCACAGCCGGACTCGCCGACGATGCCGAGCGTCTCACCCTTCTTCAGCTCGAAGGAGATGCCGTCGACCGCCTTGACCGCGCCGACCTGCTTCTTGAAGAGGACGCCCTGGGTCAGCGGGTAGTGCTTGACCAGGTCCTTGACCTCCAGGATGTTCTCAGCCATGGAGGGTCTCCTTCCAAAGGTGGCACGCGCTGCGGCGGCCGGTGAGCTCCTCGCCGTCCTTGCCGGTCACCTGGTGCAGCGCCGGGATCTCCGTGCGGCACAGGTCGGTGGCGACGTCGCAGCGGGGGTTGAACGCGCAGCCGGCCGGAACCTTCAGCAGGTTCGGGGGCAGGCCCTTGATCGCGTACAGCTCCTGGCCCTTCTGGTCCAGGCGCGGGATCGAGCGGAGCAGGCCCCTGGTGTACGGGTGCGCCGGCTTGGAGTACAGGTCGTGCACCGGGGCGGTCTCGACGATCCGGCCCGCGTACATCACGGCGATCTTGTCCGCGACGTCGGCGACCACGCCGAGGTCGTGGGTGATCAGGATCAGACCCATGTTGTACTCGGCCTGCAGCTCCGCCAGCAGGTCCATCACCTGGGCCTGGACGGTCACGTCCAGGGCGGTGGTGGGCTCGTCGGCGATGATCAGGTCGGGCTGCAGCGACAGCGCCATGGCGATCATGATGCGCTGGCGCATACCGCCGGAGAACTGGTGCGGGTAGTCGTTCACGCGCTGCTTGGCAGCGGGAATGCGCACCCGGTCCATCAGCTCGATGGCCTTGGCCTTCGCCTCGGCCTTGGATGCGCCCTGGTGCACCCGGAACATCTCGCCGAGCTGGTAGCCGACGCTGAGCACCGGGTTGAGGGCGGACAGCGCGTCCTGGAAGATCATCGCGATCTTCCGGCCGCGGATCTTCCGCCGCTCCTCGTTGCTCATCTTGAGCATGTCCTGGCCGCGGTACAGGATCTCGCCCTGGGTCACCTTGCCCGGGGGCATGTCCAGGATGCCCATGATGGTCTGCGCCGTCACGGACTTGCCGGAGCCGGACTCGCCGAGCACGGCGAGGGTCTCGCCGGCCGCGACGGAGTAGTTGACGCCGTTCACGGCCTTGGCGATCCCGTCCCGGGTGTGGAACTCCACGTGGAGGTCCTTGACCTCCAGGAGCGGGGTTCCGACTTCGAGACGGTCGCTCTGCGGGTTGTTCTCGATCACGGTGGTCATCGGGTCGTCACCTCTTCTCTCAGCGGAGCTTCGGGTCGAGGGCGTCGCGCACCGCGTCGCCGAGCATGATGAAGGCCAGCACGGTCAGGCTCAGCATGCCTGCAGGGAAGAACAGGGCGAACGGCGCCGTACGGATCACCTTCTGGGCCGAGTTGATGTCGATGCCCCAGGAGATGGTCGGGTCCTGCAGACCGATGCCGAGGAAGCTCAGCGTCGCCTCGAGGGCGATGTAACCACCGAGGGCGATGGTCGCGACCACGATCACCGGGGCGACCGCGTTCGGCAGGATGTGCTTGAACAGGATCCGACTGGTGCCGGCGCCGAGCGCCTTGGCCGCGGTCACGAAGTCGGACTGCTTGATCGTGATCACGGAGCCGCGCATGACACGGGTCATCTGCGTCCAGCCGAGGGCGATCAGCGCGAAGACCACGCTCCAGATGGTGCGCGAGGTGAAGGCGTTCAGGATCACCAGCGCGCCGAGCAGCAGCGGGATGCCGAAGAAGATGTCGGTGACACGGGAGATGATCGTGTCGACCCAGCCGCCGAAGTAGCCGGCCAGCATGCCGGTGATGCCGCCCACGATGGTCACGCCGACAGTGACGCAGATGCCGACCACGACCGAGGCGCGGGCGCCGTAGATGACGCGGGCGTAGATGCTGCGGCCCTGGAGGTCGTAACCGAACCAGTCCGCCTCGAAGAAGTGGCTGTAGTTCGGCTTCGTCAGGTAGTGCAGGCGCAGGTCGCCGGCGCGCGGGTCCACCGAGGTGAACAGGCCCGGGGCGACCGCGATGACGATCAGCAGCAGGATCAACAGCGCGGAGATCACGAAGATCGGCTTCCGGCGCAGGTCGTGCCAGGCGTCGGAACCGAGGCTGCGGGCCTTCTCCGGCTTGGCCGCCGGGGTGTCAGCGGTGCGCTGGGCCGGAATCTCCTCGGCCGTCTTCTTCTCGGTCAGGTCAGGCATAACGGATCCTCGGGTCCAGGACCGCGTAAAGCAGGTCGACGATCAGGCCGGCGGCCAGGTACACGAGCACCAGGAAGGCCACGAAGCCGGAGACGGTCGGGCCCTCCTTCAGGTTGATCGCGTGGAAGAGCGCGTTACCGACACCCTTGACGTTGAAGATGCCCTCGGTGACGATCGCGCCGCCCATCAGGGCGCCGAGGTCGGTGCCGAGGAAGGTGACCACCGGGATCATCGAGTTGCGGAGCAGATGGGTGCCGATCACCTTGCGCCGGGGCAGGCCCTTGGCCACCGCGGTGCGGACGTAGTCGGCCTTGATGTTCTCGGCGATGGAGGTACGGGTGAGACGCGCCACGTACGCCAGCGAGAGCGAGCCGAGCACGACGGCCGGCAGCACCAGCTGGGTGATGTCGTTGCTGTCCTGGACCGTCGGCTTGACCCACCCCAGGTTGATCCCGAAGACCGTCTGGAAGATGAAACCCAGCACCGGGACCGGGATCGAGATCAGCAGCAGGGTCACCACCAGGGCGCCCTTGTCGAACAGCTTGCCGCGGCGCAGACCAGCGAACAGGCCGATGCTGACGCCGAGGACGATCTCGATGGCGAAGGCCAGCAGCGCCAGCCGGACCGTGACCGGCAGCGCCTCGGTGATGATGTCGAGCACCGGACGGCCGGACAGCGTGGTGCCGAAGTCGCCGGTCAGCAGGTTCCCCATGTAGTCGAAGTACTGCTGGATCAGCGACTTGTCGAAACCCATCCGGTGCCTCAGCGCGGCAAGCTGGACCGGGTCCGGCGCCTTGTCGCCCCACATCGCGGCCACCGGGTCACCCGGCAGCGCGTGCACCATGTAAAAGATGAGGAAGGTCGTTCCGAGGAAGACCGGGATCATCTGGAGCAGTCGCCTCGCGACAAAGCGCCCCATCGTGCCTCCATGTATGACTCTGCCGGGCCCGTCAACCCGGCAAGAGAGTAGGTCGGCGTGCCAACGGCCGGTGCCAGTCCTCGCCCTTGTGGGGATGGACGGGCACCGGCCGTTGTCACCGGGTCAGGCGGTGCCGACCGATTACTTCTTCTTGACCTCGACGTCGGTGTAGACCGGGTCGCCGAAGGAGTTGAACTTCACGTTCTGGACGTTGTTGGAGTAGCCCGAGTTGGTCTTGTAGTACCAGAGCGGGATCTGCGGCATGTCCTTGGCCAGCACGGCCTCGGCCTGCTGGTACAGGTCGGCGGTCTTCTCGACCGAGGTGGCGGCGTCGGCCTGGTGCGACAGGTCGTCGAACTCCTTGCTGGAGTAGCCGCCGTCGTTCGCGGCCGCACCGGTGCCGTAGACGTCACGCAGGAAGTTGGCGTTCAGCGGGTAGTCCTGCACCCAGCCGGTACGCATCATGCTCGGGACCGTCTTCTTGCGAATGATGTCGCGCGAGGTCTTGAAGTCCGGCTTCGGGTCACCGAGGCACTCGACGCCCGTGGCCTGCTTGATCGAGTTGCAGACCGCGTCCACCCACTCCTTGTGACCGCCGTCGGCGTTGTAGAGGATGGTGATCTTGTTGCCGGGGACGCCGCCGCCCTCCTGGATCAGCTGCTTGGCCTTCTCCGGGTTGTACTTGCAGGCGTCACCGCAGGTGCCGGCCTTGTAGCCCATGACGCCCGGCGCCACGAACGAGTCGGCGGGCTGACGGCTGTTGTTCAGCACGGTCTTGGTGATGGTGTCGCGGTCGATCGCCATCGACAGGCCCTGGCGGACCTTGGCCTTGTCCTGGCCGGCCCACTCCGCGTTGTACAGCGCGAAGGAGATGTTCTGGATGGCGCCCTGCGCCTGGTCGACGGCGCGCTTGCCCAGGTCGTCCTTGTACTTCGGCAGGTCGGTCGAGTCGACCTGGTCCAGCACGTCCAGCGTGTCGGACATCAGGTCCTTGTACGCGGCCTCGGACGAGGTGTAGTTGCGGAAGACGATGCCGCCGTTCTTCGCCTTGTTGCTGCCCGCGTACTTGTCGTAGGCGGCCAGGGTGATGGCCTTGTTGTGCTCCCACGACACGAACTTGTAGGGGCCGTTGCCGACCGGCTTCTCGCCGTAGCCCTTGGGGTCGGCGAAGAACCCGGTGGGCAGCGGGAAGAAGGCCGAGTAGCCGAGCTTGTACGTGAAGTACGAGACGGGCTGGGTCAGTTCGATGGTGAAGTGGGTGTCGTCGACGACCTTGAGGCCGGTCATCTCCTTGGCGGTCGGGTCGCCCTTGTCCGGGTGGACGGCGTCGTAGCCGACGATGTCGGAGAACCAGTCGGAGTTGATCTGGTTGTTGGCCGGGTTGGCGGACCAGTTCCAGGAGTCGACGAAGGACTTGGAGGTGACCGGGGTGCCGTCGTGGAAGGTCCAGCCGGACTTCAGCGTGACGGTGTAGTTCTTGGCGTCGGTGGTCTCGATCTTGTCGGCCACCTGGTTGCGCAGGGCACCGGTCGCGGGGTCGTAGTCGACGAGGCCCGTGAAGAGCTGCTTGACGATACGGCCGCCCTGGTTCTCCATGGCGTTGGCCGGCTGGAGCGGGTTCTGCGGCTCAGCGCTCTGATAGCTGAAGACGCCCGCGGGGTTGACCGCGGCGCCGTCCGAGCTCCCGCCGGAGGAGTCGCTGCTGCCACTGCTGCTACAAGCAGTCGCGGCAAGAGCGACAGCAACAGCTGCGACAACCCACTTGGCCTGGCTCACACCACGCATCGGTGTGCCTCCTGAATTCGACGTTGCAACGAGGAGGGCACCGCGGAACGGTTGTCACCGGGCCCGCAATGCCGTCCGCGCTCGTGGTTTCGGCGCGCACCCCTGCGCGTTCACCCTTGACCCGAGCCTGACTGGCTCCACTATCCGTCACGCACGGACACGAAAGTGACCAGTGACGATCTCAATTAGGTCACATGAACAGTCGGTAAGTTTCGAAAACCGGACATTTGAGACATAGCCAGACAGGTATCAAACGGACAGTCGTCATGCATGACGAACCGTCGCGTCCGCTCAGCGGACACCCGGGTGTGATGAGCGTTATTCCGTTAATACCGGCCCCGAAAACTTGGCGTAGTTGAAAAAGTTCGCCCCCCTCTCCAATCGGAAAGGGGGGCGAAACAATCCGGCCAATGGCCGTCAGGGCGTCCGGATCACGCCTTCTTGGCGCGCGAGGCAGTACGACCGCGGTCCTTCTGGTCAAGGACGACCTTACGGATGCGAACCGTCTCCGGGGTCACCTCGATGCACTCGTCCTCGCGGCAGAACTCCAGCGACTGCTCCAGCGAGAGCTTGCGCGGCGGGACGATCGACTCGGCCACGTCGGCGGTCGAGGACCGCATGTTGGTGAGCTTCTTCTCCTTGGTGATGTTCACGTCCATGTCGTCGGAGCGCGAGTTCTCGCCGACGATCATGCCCTCGTACACCTCGGTGCCCGGCTCGCAGAAGAGCACGCCGCGCTCCTGGAGGTTGGTCATCGCGAAGGCGGTGACCACACCCGCGCGGTCGGCGACCAGCGAGCCGTTGTTACGGGTGGTCAGCTGGCCGAACCACGGCTCGTGGCCCTCGTGGATCGAGTGCGCGATGCCGGTGCCGCGGGTGTTGGTGAGGAACTCGGTGCGGAAGCCGATCAGGCCGCGGGACGGCACGACGAACTCCATCCGGACCCAGCCCGAGCCGTGGTTGGACATGTTGTCCATCCGGCCCTTGCGGACGCCCATGAGCTGGGTGACGGCACCCATGTGCTCCTCGGGGACGTCCACGGTGAGGCGCTCGACCGGCTCGTGGGTCTTGCCGTTGACCTCCTTGGTGACCACCTGCGGCTTGCCGACGGTCAGCTCGAAGCCCTCCCGGCGCATGGTCTCGATCAGGATGGCCAGCGCCAGCTCACCGCGGCCCTGCACCTCCCAGGCGTCCGGACGCTCGGTGTCCAGCACGCGCAGCGAGACGTTACCGATCAGCTCGCGGTCCAGGCGGTCCTTCACCTGGCGGGCGGTGACCTTGCGGTCCACCTTGGCGCCGGACTTGGCGTCCGCCCCCTTGCCGCTGCCGCCACGGCCGACCAGCGGCGAGGTGTTGGTGCCGATGGTCATCGAGATGGCCGGCTCGTCCACCGTGATCAGCGGCAGCGCGACCGGGTTCTCCGGGTCGGCGAGGGTCTCGCCGATCATGATGTCGGAGATGCCGGCGACGGCGCAGATGTCACCGGGGCCCGCGACCTCGGCCGGCCTGCGGGTGAGCGCCTCGGTCATCAGCAGTTCGGAGATGCGGACGTTCTGGATCGAGCCGTCGCGCTTGATCCAGGCCACGGTCTGGCCCTTGCGCAGCTCGCCCTGCTCGACGCGCAGCAGCGCGATACGGCCGAGGAAGTTGTCGGCGTCCAGGTTGGTGACGTGCGCCTGCAGCGGGGCGTCCTCGTCGTAGCTGGGGGCCGGGACGTGCTCCAGCAGGGTGGAGAAGAACGGCTCCAGGCTGGTGCTGTCGGCGGGAACGGTGCCGTTCTCCGGCTTGGTCAGCGAGGCGACGCCGTCACGGGCGCAGGCGTAGACGATCGGGAACTCGATCTGGTCCTCGTCCGCGTCCAGGTCCAGGAACAGGTCGTAGGTCTCGTTGATGACCTCGTCGATCCGGGAGTCCGGACGGTCGGTCTTGTTGATGCAGAGGATGACGGGCAGGCGGGCGGCGAGCGCCTTGCGCAGCACGAAGCGGGTCTGCGGCAGCGGGCCCTCGGAGGCGTCGACCAGCAGGACGACCGCGTCCACCATCGACAGCCCGCGCTCGACCTCGCCACCGAAGTCGGCGTGGCCCGGGGTGTCGATGATGTTGATGGTGATCGGCGCGCCACCGTCCTTCGGGTGGTACTTGACCGCGGTGTTCTTCGCGAGAATGGTGATGCCCTTCTCGCGCTCCAGGTCGTTCGAGTCCATCATGCGGTCGTCGAGCTGCTGGTGGGCGGCGAAGGCGCCGGCCTGCTTCAGCATGGCGTCGACCAGCGTGGTCTTGCCGTGGTCGACGTGGGCGACGATGGCGACGTTACGGATGTCGTTGCGCGTGGGCATGCCTAGCGGATTCTCCCGGAATCGTGGGTTACGGCGCCCGGCCGCGAGACGCGCACTTGCGGCCCCTGTCGGCCGCCGCCACCCGTTCGCCTGCTACTACCGGTCCACCCGCCGGGCATATGGACATGCCTCGGCTTCCTCCTATCGTACGGGGAAGCGCCCAGGTGGGCAGAAACGAGCAGGTCGGGCGGGATCAAGATCACAGGTGGGTCACGCGGTCCTCACCCGGCGGTCGGGTTCCGACACTCCTCCGTTCGCCCGCGGGCCCGGCCGCTAACCGCTCCAGCCGATGTCCTGGAAGCGAGGCCACCCGAAGCCCCAGGCCCCGGCCCCGGCCACCTCGGACCGCACGCCCACCAGTTCCGGCCGCTGGTACAGCGGCACCGAGTGCCCGAGCTGCCAGATCCGGACGTCCGCCTCCTGCAGCAGGTCCAGCCGGGCCGCCGGGTCCAGCTCGGCGGCCGCCCGGTCGAAGAGGCGGTCGATCTCCTCGGTGCCGCTGCGGGCGTAGTTGGTGCCGGACTTGACGGCGCCGTCGGCGTCCGGCCGGGGCTTGGCGTACACCGCGCGCTGCTGGCTCGCCGGGCTGGGGCCGACCGGCCAGGAGAAGAGGGCGAGGTCGAAGTCCCCTGCCGCGAGGTGGTCCTTGACGAAGGTGTCGGCGGGCGCGGTCACCGGCTTCACCGCGATGCCGGACTCGGCGAGGTTCGCGGTGAGCGCGTCCGCGGTGCGCTTGGCGGTCACCGAGCCGGCCGGGACGAGCAACGAGAGCGACAGCTCCTTGCCGTCCTTGACCCGGGTGCCGCCGTTCGGCCGCTTCCAGCCCGCCCCGTCCAGCAGCTGCGCGACGTCCGCCGGCCCGGCCGCGGCGCTGTTGTCGCGGTAGCCCTCCTGGTCCCCGGCGAGCAGGTGGCTGCCGAGCGGGGCGCCGGGCAGGCCCAGCGGGGCGAGCGCGGCCTCGGCGATCCGCCGCCGGTCGACGGCCCGGCCGAGCGCGAGCCGCAGCGCCGGGTCGGTGAGCGGGCCCCGCGCGGCGTTCACCGTGAGCTGGGTGAGCGAGGGCGCGGCGGCCCGGTGCACGGTGACGTCCGGCAGCGACTCCGCCCGCTTCAGGGCGCGCGCCGCCGCCTCGGGCGCGGCGGCGGGCGGTGCCGCTGCCGCGGAGGGGCTGCCGGACGACGCGGCGGCGGGCGGTGCCGCTGCCGCCGAGGGGCTACCGGACGACGCGGCCGGCACCGCCCGGTCCACCGCCGCCGTGAGCGGGGCGATGTCCAGCCGTTCCTGGTCGAGGTCGTCGAGCCGCCGCTCTGGCGGCGTCGCGAGGAAGTCGATCCGGTCGATCTTCGGCCGGTCACCCCACCAGCGCGGGTTGCGCCCGACCGTCACCCGCCCGTCCTCGGTGTTGTACTGGGACACCGTGTACGGCCCGGCGGTCAGGTGCGCCCCGCCGGCCAGCGCCCGGTTGAACGAGGCGGCCGTGGCGGTCTCCGCGGCCGGGTAGAGCGGCCCGAACAGGGACTGCCACTCGGCGTACGGCCGCCGGAAGGTGACCCTGATCTCGCGCGGGTCGGCGCCCTCGGCGATCGCGTCGATGGCGTCGTACCCGGCCAGCTGCCCGCCCCCGTAGGCCGGGTCGAGGCCGGCGAGGGCGGCCCGCTGGGCGGTGAAGTCGGCGACGGAGAGCGGGGTGCCGTCGCTCCAGACGGCGTGCGGGTTGAGCCGGTACGTGACGACCTGGGGCTGCTGCCCGGGTGGGGTGGACTCGGCACTGGCCAGGTAGTCCGGGTCGGGGACGGGCCGCCCGTGCTCGTCGGGACGGAACAGCGACGGGTAGAGGGCGTGCGCGAGCAGCGCCGAGTCGGCGGTCGCGGCGGGCTGGTAGACGTTGAGCGTCGCGGGCACCTGGTCGACGGCCCACCGCAGCACCCCGCCGTCCGCGACGTCGATGCGCTTGGCGGGCCGGACGTCCCCGGTGGAGGCGGTGGCCTCGGGAACGGGAGCGGGCTCGGGGGCGGGGGTACGGGCCGGGGCCGGGCTGTCGGAGCAGCCGCCGAGGCCGGCGGCGAGCAGCAGCGCGGCGGCTGCGGCGGTGATCTGGCGGACACGCATGGCGGCCATCGAACGCCGCCCGGACGGCCCGGCCCGCGCCGACACGGCGGGCCGCCGGGCGACAGCACCCGGACGGCCCATCGCCCGAACCGGCTACAGCGCCAGTTCGAACCAGACGATCTTGCCCTTGGGCGTGCGCCGACTGCCCCAGCGTTCGGCCAGCAGGCTGACCAGCTGCAGTCCTCGCCCGCCCTCGTCGGTCTCCTGGGCGCGTCGCTGCCGGGGCTGGGCGTAGCCGTCGTCCCAGACCTCGCAGACCATGCTGCGCTCGCGCAGCAGCCGCAGCCGGATCTCGCCCCTTCCGTGCTTGAGCGCGTTCGTGACCAGCTCGCTGACCAGCAGCTCGGTGGTGTCGACCAGCTCCTCCAGGCCCCGGGAGAGCAGCCAGCTGCAGGCCAGCTCACGGGCCTTTGCCACTGAGGTGGGCTCGGGCGGCAGGAACCAGTTGCCGACGGCGTCCTCGGGGAAGGCGTGCACCTTGGCCATCAGCAGGGCGATGTCGTCCTCGCCGTGGTGCGGGTTGAGTTCGCCGAGGACGTGGTCGCAGAGGTCCTCCAGCCCCTTGCCCCGGTCGGAGAGCGCGGCCCGGAAGGCGCGCAGGCCCTCGTCCAGCTGGTGCTTGCGGCTCTCCACCAGGCCGTCGGTGTAGAGGCCGAGCACGGCGCCGTCCGGGAGGGTCAGCTCGACCTCCTCGAAGGGCTCGCCGCCGACGCCGAGCGGCAGGCCGGGCGGCACGTCGAGCATCCGGGCGCCATCGCCGGGGCTGAGCAGGACGGGCGGCAGGTGGCCGGCGTTGGCGATCCAGCAGCGCCGGGTGACGGCGTCGTAGACCGCGTAGACGCAGGTGGCCAGGTAGACCTCGCGGGCCTCCTCGTCGGCGGTCGAGGTGAGCCGGCCGTACGGGGTGGGCGGGCCGGCTGGCGCGGAGTCGTCGCCGAGGCCGCGGGCGATCTCGTCCAGGGCGGTGAGCACCTCACCCGGCTCCAGGTCGAGCATGGCGAGGGTCCGCACCGCGGTGCGCAGCTGGCCCATGGCGACGGCGGCGCGCAGGCCGCGGCCCATCACGTCGCCGATGACCAGGGCGGTGCGGTTGCCGGGCAGCGGGATGACGTCGAACCAGTCGCCGCCGACCTCGGTGTTGTTGTTGCTGGGCAGGTAGCGGCAGGCGATCTCCAGGCCGCTGGCGGCCGGGTTGCCCGGGGGCAGCAGGCTGCGCTGGAGGATCAGCGCGCGCTCGTGCTCGCGGCGGTAGAGCCGGGCGTTGTCGATGCAGACGGCGGCGCGGGCGACGAGTTCCTCGGCGATCGCCACGTCGCGGGCGTCGAAGGGCTCGCTGCCGATCGCCCGGGAGAGCTGGACCAGCCCGAGCACCTGGTCCCGGGCGACCAGCGGGACGATCAGGGTGGAACGCAGCAGCGGGTCGCGGCCGGGCTCGGGGACGACGCTGCGGCCGGTGCGCAGCGCCCGGGCGTGCGGGGAGCGGCGCGGGTAACAGAGGGTGCCGCCGGCCTCGGCGATCGGCAGGCCGGTGACCGGGCCGAGCACCGAGGAGGCGCCGCCGATCACGCTGGAGACGGCGACCCGGCGCAGTTCGCCGCTGCCGTCGGTGAGCACGGTGTCGCCGGGCCGGCCGGCGCTGGGGACGGTCTCGCCGGAGAGCAGCGCGGTGTAGAGGTCGACGGTGGCGAGGTCGCAGAACGGCGGGACGACGACGTCCAGGAGTTCCTTGGCGGTGGTCTCCAGGTCGAGGGTGGAGCCGATGTGTGCGCTGGCCTCGTTGAGCAGCGCGAGGTTGCGGCGCACGCCGTCGGCCTCGCGCTCGGCGACGTGCCGGCTGGTGACGTCGGAGACCTGCCCGGCCACGCCCATCGGCTGCCCGGCCGAGCCGTTGAGCCGGTACAGCGAGACGGCCCAGAGCCGGTTGCCCTCGCGGGTCGGGACGGCGCTGTGGAAGCGCAGGTCGAAGACGGGCTCGCCGGTGGCGAGGACCTTGCGCAGGGCGGCGGTGAGCCGGTCGGCCTCGGAGAGCGGGAAGAGGTCGTGCGGGGTGAGGCCCTCCAGGTCGGTGGGGACCAGGCCCATGCCGGAGGCGAAGGCGTCGTTGACCCGCTGCAGGCGCAGCCGGTCGTCGAAGAGCACGAAGCCGGTGGGTGTCTGACCGAAGACGGCCTCGGAGGCGGCCAGGTCGGTCTCGATCCGGCGCAGTCGGCCGAGGTCGACGGCCAGGCAGGTGGCACCCGCGGTGGGCAGCGCGCTGTCGGGCATCAGGTAGAGCTCGGCGAGGCCCTCGCCACCGGTGGCGTCCCGGTAGGGGGTGGTGCCGACCCACTCCTCGCCGGCCAGGGTGCGCTCCAGCCGGGCGCGGCCGCGCTGCCAGAGTTCGCGCGGGACGAAGGTGGAGACCGGGTCGGCGCCGACCGCCTCGGCGGCGGCGACGCCGAAGAACTCGGCGGCGCGCTCGCTCCACTGGCTGATCCGCCCGTCGGGGCCGATCGCGAAGGTCGCGACCCGGATGTAGTCGTAGATCGAACCGGGGTCGCCGGCGCCCCACGGGCGGTGCTCGGCGGTGGGGTGGGCGGCGCGGCCCGGGCCCCCGGTCCCGGTGGCCGGCGGGGCCGCCGGTACGGGCAGGTGCAGGGAGCCGGCCTGCCCGGGCACAGCGGCATGACCGCTGCTGCTCGGCGCGTTCCGCGCCGGAGTGCTGTTCAACGGACCGACCCCTCCAACCCGCGACCGTCCGGATGTCGAGAAGACCGAGTATTCATCATCGACGGGTGCGTTCACACGCCCTCAACATCACAACATCAGATCGGGCGGAGGTTTTTGTCCTACCGCCCGCGCAACCACAATGCCACGTCCGCGCCCCCTTCCAGGCTGCGCGCTCCCCCCGGGCCCCCGATGGCATATGCGGCACTGTTCTCCTGATGTTCTACTCGCGTCCCGCTCGGGCCCCGACGTTCTGCTCGCGTCCCGCTCGGATCATGACTCGCCCGGCTCATTACCCGGCAGCGCCAGCTCGAACCAGACCACTTTGCCGATCCCCTCGGCCCGGGCGCCCCAGAGCAGCGCCAGCCGGTGGACCAGCTCCAGGCCCCGGCCGCCCTCGTCGGCCTCGGCCGCGTGGCGCTCCCGGGGCGGGTCGGGCAGCGGGTCGGAGACCTCGGTCAGCAGCGTCTCACCCAGTGTCAGCCGCACCCCGATCGGGGCGCTGGCGTACCGGACGGCGTTCGTGACCAGCTCGCTGACCAGCAGCTCGGCGGTGTCGGTGAGGTCCTCGACGCCCCACTCGGTGAGCGTGGAGCGGACCAGTCGGCGGGCCCGGGAGACGGCGGTGGGCTCGGCGGGCAGGGTCCAGCCGGCCGTCGGGGTGCCGGCCTGGCCGTGCCCGAGCCGGGCCAGCAGCAGGGCGACGTCGTCCGGCTCGCGGCCCTGCTCCATGGTGTCGAGCACCGCCTCACAGGCGGCCTGGATGGAGGCGTACGGCTCCTGGAGCACGGTGATCAGCCGGCCGAGGCCGACGTCCAGGTCCTTGTCCCGGGACTCGACCAGGCCGTCGGTGCACAGCGCGAGCAGGCTGCCCTCGGGGATCTTCAGTTCGACGGATTCGAACGGAACGCCGCCCACACCGAGCGGGGCGCCGGAGGGCAGGTCGAGGATCCAGCCGGCGCCGCCGGGCAGCGGGCTGCCGGTGCGGGTCGGCCCCTCGGCCTCCTCGCCCGGCACCACCAGCACCGGCGGGATGTGCCCGGCCTTGGCCACGGTCAGCATCGCCGTGCCCGGGTCGAAGACCGCGTAGACGCAGGTGGCCAGCAGCGCCTCGTCCGGGCCCTGGGCCAGGTCGTCCGCCAGCTCGTGGACGTGCCGCAGCAGCACGTCCGGCGGCAGGTCGAGGGCGGCCAGCACCCGGACGGCGGTGCGCAGCCGGCCCATGGTGGCGGCGGCCCGCAGGCCGTGGCCCATCACGTCGCCGACCACCAGCGCGGTGCGGTCGCCGGGCAGCGGGATGACGTCGAACCAGTCGCCGCCGACCTCGGTGCCGCTGCTGCCGGGCACGTACCGGTAGGCGACCTCGACGCCGGTGGGCTGCGGGACCTGCTGCGGGAGCAGGGTGCGCTGGAGGGTGAGCGCGGCGGTGCGCTCGCGGGCGTAGAGGCGGGCGTTGTCCAGCGAGCTGCCGGCCCGGTCGGCCAGTTCGACGGTGAAGGCGAGGTCGTCCCGGTCGAAGCCCTCGCGGTAGCCAGCCCGGCTGACCAGCAGCAGGCCGATCACGATGCCGCGGGCGCGCAGCGGGACGACCAGCATCGAGTGCACGCCCAGGTCGTGGGCGGCCTGCATCTTGGGGTCGCCGGGATAGGTGACGTCGTCCAGCTGGTCGGCGCCGGAGAGCAGCTCCGGTACCCCGGTGCGCAGCACCCGGCCGCAGGCGGAGTCCTCGGCGAAGGTGATCCGGGCGCCGAGCCGGAGCATCACCTCGACCTCGGGGCCGTCCTGGACGGAGGCGGTGCCGAGCTGGAGCAGCGAGGTGCGCCGGTCGTGGCCGTGCCGGGGCAGGTCGTCGCCGTGCGCGACGGCCTGCAGCAGGATCACGGCGGAGTGGTCGGTGAGCCGGGGGACGACGGAGCTGGCGAGTTCCTGGGCGATCCGGGAGGCGTCCAGCAGGTCGCCGACCCGGGAGCCGAACTCGTTGAGCAGCGAGAGCCGGCGCCGGGCGTGCTCGACCTTGGCGACCGCCCGGTAGCGCTCGGTCACGTCCATCACGGTGCCGGAGATGCCCAGCACCCGGCCGGAGCGGTCGGTCATCCGGCTGTAGGAGATCGAGCGGTAGCCGGCCCGGGTGGTGACCGGGGAGGCGAGGGTGACGTCGATAACCGGTTCGCCGGTGGCCAGCACCTGGCGCTGGATCGCGGTGATCTCGTCGGCGGCCCGCTCGGGCAGGGTCTCGCCGGTGGTGCGGCCGACGTGGTCCTCCAGTGCGACGCCGTTCATCTGGGCGAGGGTCTGGTTGACCGCGGTGTAGCGCAGGTCGGTGTCCAGGACGGCGATGCCCAGCGGGGACTGCTCGAACAGCGCGTCGCGCACCGCGAGGTCCCGCTCGACGGCCCGGACGACGGCCGCCTCGGCGAGGTTGACCTGCAGGAACGGGGTGCCGTCGCCGTCCATCAGGAGGGAGATCCGGGCGTCCACGGCGACCGGCAGGCCGTCCCGGTCGCGCAGTTCGGCGTTGCCGACCCAGCGGCCGTGGCGCAGGGTGCCCTGGATCGCGGCCCGGATCCGGGCGACCTGGTCCTGGTCGGGGATCAGCTCGTCGATCCGGCGGCCGACCAGCAGCTCGCTCGGCCAGCCGAGCAGTTCCTCGGCGGCCGGGCTCCAGAGCACCACCCGGCCCGCGGTGTCCAGGATCGCGTTGGCGACCTCGAGCATGTCCAGCAGACTGCCCTCGGGCGGCGCGCCGAGGCCGCGTACGGCGTCGGCGGGCCCGCCGGGGAACGGCCGCCCGGGGCGGCTGCGCAGGCCGGGCAGGGCGCCCGACTCGGGGACGGCCAGGGTCGGCGCCGGCTGGACGGGCTGCGCGGCCTCGGAGGCGGCGAGGGCGCCACCGCGGCGGCGGCCGGCCGGCGGCTGCGGGGCGGCCGGGCGGACGGCGCGGCGCAGTCGGGCGCGGGCGGCGGCGCTCCCCGCGGTGCCTGCCCGCCGCGCTCCCCCGCCGCCCTTCCCGGTAGTCGACACCGACGGGGCCTCCGGCTCTGGGTCGGGATCGGCGTCGCCGGCTGGGGCGGCTCACCGATGGTGACGAATAGTGCCGAAAAGTGACATACCCAGCAGAACCCAGGCTATCCCGGCTGCTGGGTCGTCTTGTCCGATTGACCTATCTGGCGGCTTGCGCGTCGCCCATGGCCACCAGCAGCTCGGCGACGTGCGGCAGCACCTCGCGGTCGTGCTCGATCCAGTCCACCGAGTCCAGCTCCGCCGGGCCCAGCCAGCGCAACTCGTCGTGGTCCTCCAGTGGCCGCGGCTCGCCGTCCAGCAGCTCGGTCGCCCAGAACCGCAGTTCCAGGCCCGGCCGGACGGTCCACGCGCCGGGCAGCCGCCGCAGCGCCCGCGCCCGTACGCCCAGCTCCTCCAGCAGCTCCCGCTCCAGCGCCTGCGCCTCGGTCTCACCGGGTTCGGCCTTGCCGCCGGGGAACTCCCACCGTCCGGCCACCGACGCGGGCGCGCTGCGCCGGGCGGCGAGCACCCGACCACGGTGTATCAGCGCACCGCCGACGACGATCCGCGGCTCGCCGGGGGTCCCACCGGTCTGGTCCATGTCCCGACCCTACGGGGCGGCGTCCGCGTCCTCGGACTCGACCCAGTACATCTGCTTGTGGCCGCGCGCCTCGAACTCGGCTGCCAACCGCTGCGCCTCGGCCCGGCCCAGACCCTTGGCGACCAGGAAGCGGTTGCCGTTGTCGTCCTGCCGCATCACCCGAAAGGTGCCCATGGCGCGAGCGTACCGGCGTCACGGACGGCTGTCCCCGGTCCGGCGTGGGGGTCGGGCCGGGGACATGTCAGCGAAGGTACGGGCAGTGCGCTACCGGGAGGTACGGACCGGGTTAACGGCGGGTAACCCGGTGCCCGGGCGGTCAGACCCGGAGGTCGGGCACCTGCTCGCCGGTGGACAGGCCGAGGGCACGGCGGATCTCCACGCTGATCGGCACGGTCTTGGCCACCAGCGCCCGGGCCCGGCGCAGGTCGCCCGCCAGGTCGGCGCCGGAGGCGGCGGCGTCCCAGGCGGTGGCCGCCTGGGTCTGGGCCTCGGCCAGCTTCTCGACCTTCGGCTGGACGTCCGACGGCCAGACCGCGGCCGGCTTGCGCAGCGCGGCGGCCTCGGCCCGGGAGGCGGCGGCCATCCGCCGGGCCCAGGACTGGTACTCGGCCTCCGAGACGGAGAGGTCCTTCTTCGGCGCGTCCGTGTAGGTGTCGTTGAAGCCCCGGACGGCCTCCAGGTAGGCCAGCTGAGCGGAGGTCAGGCCGCCCCGGTCGGTGCGGACCGTCCCCAGGTGCTGGTCGTCGCGGTCCTCGTAGGCACAGGTGACGTAGCGTTCGCCGGCCGCCCAGTTGCCGGAGGTCGGATAGAGGTAGACGTCGTCCATGCCGTCCGGGACGGCCCACTGGTCCAGGGCGTAGTCGTCGAGCACGGTGCGGCACAGCGCGGCGGCCCGCTCGCGCATCACCGTCTCGCCGGGGTAGGGGCCCTTGTCATCGAGGACCTTGGCGGTGCCGGCCACCTCGCCGTGGTGCGGGTCCGAGCAGGGCACCCGACGCACCCAGTACACCGTCTCGTCGCCGCTGCCGTCGGTCGCGGCGCTCCCGGCCGGGGAGTTGTAGCAGTCCCCGGCCTTCAGGGCGGACCAGCGGACCGAGCCGGCCGGGGGCTTCTGGGCGTACCGGTTGTCCCGCGCGGAGCCGAAGTCCCCCGCGCCCATCAGGAGCGCCAGCAGCACCGTGCCGACCACCCCGAGCACCAGGCCGGTCACCGCCATGCCGCGGCCGCGCTCCTTGCGGCGGTTGATCTGGGTCAGCGCGATGATCCCGAACACCAGGGCCACCGGCGAGAGCAGGCTCAGGCCGGTCGCCAGCGAGCCGACCGCGAAGCCGTTGGTGCGCCGCTCCGGCTGCGGGTCGTACGGGGACGGGGAGCCGTACGGGTACGGGTACGGGTACGGCGGGCCCGGCCGGAGGCCGGACTGCGCGGAGGGCGCCGCCGTGGCCCAGCCGCCGGCCGGCAGCGGCGGGGGCGGCGGCTGGGGTGGGGCCTGCGAGGACGGCGGGGCGGCCTGCGGGGGCTGGTCGGACGGCGGGGCCCAGGGGTCGACGGGCTCCGGGGCCGGCTCCGGCTCGGCAACGGGCTCCGGGGTCGCGGTCGGGGTCGCCGTCGGCTCGGCACCGGACTCCACCGCGGCGGGCTCGGCCTCCACGGGCCCGGCTCCGGTCGGCCGGTCGGGGGCCTCGGCGTCGGTACGGCCGGAGTCCTTGCGGAAGTCCACCCGGGGGTCCGCCGCCGGGGCGGCGGGCAGCTCGGACTCAGGCTTGGACACGTGGACTCCCCCAACCCGCCGGGGCGGGTGTCGGCTCGGTGGTGCGGCGTTCGACACCGTCCGGCTCGGCCCCGAACGGGCCAGATGCGAACGGTCGCGCGACTTTACCCGATCTTTCCGAACGCCCACCCGCCCGTTCCCGCCCGGGCCCGCCCGCCCGGCCCCGTGCTCAGCCGCGGGCCAGGACCTCACCGTGGATCATCGAGAACCAGCCGTCCTCGGCGGCGCTCCACTCCCGCCAGCCGTCCGCGATCCGCTCCAGCTCGGCCCGGTCCGCGAAGCCCCGCTCCACCGCCGTCCGGCCGAAGGTCGTGCCGGTCACCCGGTCCGCCCACAACCCGCCCCACCAGTCGCGCCGCTCGGGCGTCGCGTAGGTCCAGGTGCTGGTGCTCGCGGTCACCTCGGTGAAGCCGGCCGCGCGGGCCCAGGACAGCAGCCGCCGCCCGGCGTCCGGCTCACCGCCGTTGGCGCGGGCGGTGCGGCGGTACAGCTCCAGCCAGCGGTCCAGCGCGGGTGCCTCCGGGAACCAGGTCATCGAGGCGTAGTCGGCGTCCCGGACCGCGACCACCCCGCCGGGCACCGTCACCCGGCGCATCTCGCGCAGCGCGGACACCGGATCGCCTAGGTGCTGAAGCACCTGGTGGGCGTGCACGACGTCGAACTCGCCGTCCCGGCAGGGCAGTCGGTGCACGTCCGCGAGCTCGAACACCACATTGGCCAGGCCGCGCTCGGCGACGTACCCGGCGGCCTGCTCCAGCACCTCGGCGGAGGTGTCCACGGCCACCACCCGCCCGGTGGGGCCGACCAGCTCGGCCAGGTCGGCGGTGATCGTGCCGGGCCCGCAGCCGACGTCCAACAGGACCTGCCCGGGCCGCAGTTCGGGCAGCAGGTAGGCGGCCGAGTCGGCGGCGGTCCGGGAGCGGTGCGAGCGCAGCACGGCCTCCTGGTGGCCATGGGTGTAGACGGTGGCGGGCTGCGGTCCGGACATGAGGGCCCCCCTGGGCGTGGTCGGTCTTCCGGCAGGTCTTCCGTTCGCGCGACGGCTCCGACGCTACGCCGCATCCCGCATGACGAGAAGAACCGTCTCACATTTCAATCACCGCAGGTCTGTGCCGCACCCCGCCGCCGTACCGTGGAGGCCCCCGACAGAACGGTCCCGCCCATGCCCGGCCCCGGCCAGCGCCCCTTCGTCCTGCTGAGCGCCGCCGTGTCGCTCGACGGCCACCTCGACGACGCCTCCCCCGAGCGCCTGCTGCTCTCCAACGCCGCCGACTTCGACCGGGTGGACGGGGAGCGCGCGACCGCCGACGCGATCCTGGTCGGCGGCAACACCCTGCGCGCCGACAACCCTCGCCTGCTGGTCAACGACCCCGGGCGCCGGGCCGCCCGGGTGGCCGCCGGACGGCCGGAGCACCCACTGAAGGTGACGCTCAGCGCGAGCGGCGCCCTCGACGCCGACCTGCGGTTCTGGCACACCGGCGGCGCCAAGCTCGCGTACACCACGGACGCCGGCGCGACGGCGCTGCGGCCCCGGCTCGACGGGCTGGCCGAGGTGGTCGCACTCGGCGGAGCGGTGGACCTCGGCACGGTGCTGGACGACCTCGGCGCGCGCGGGGTGCGCCGGCTGATGGTCGAGGGTGGCAGCGGCGTACACACCCAGTTCCTCACCCAGGGCCTGGCGGACGAACTCCAACTGGCCGTCGCCCCGCTGTTGGTCGGCCAGGCCGGGGCGCCGCGGTTCGTCGGCCCGGCCGCCTTCCCGGGCGGTCCGGCCCGGCGGATGCGGCTGCTGGAGGCACGTACCGTGGGCGACGTCGTCCTGTTGAGGTACGCCCCGAAGGAGCCCGCGCCGTGAACCAGCCCACGACCACCGACCTCGACCACCTGCGCCGGGCCGTCGAACTCTCCCGCCGCTGCCCGCCCTCCGAGACGGCCTTCTCGGTCGGCGCGGTGATCGTCGGCGCCGACGGCGAGGTGCTGGCGGAGGGCTTCAGCCGGGAGGGGGACGCGCACGACCACGCCGAGGAGGCTGCCCTCGGCAAGCTCCCGGCGGGCGACGCCCGGCTGCGCGGGGCGACCGTCTACAGCAGCCTGGAGCCCTGCGGGCAGCGCGCCTCGCGGCCGGTGCCGTGCGCCCGGCTGCTCATCGCGGCGGGCGTGCCGCGGGTGGTGGTCGCCTGGCGCGAGCCAGACCTGTTCGTCACCGACTGCCAGGGCACGGCCCTGTTGGAGGCGGCCGGGGTCGAGGTGGTGGAGCTGCCGGAGCTGGCCCAGGAGGCCCGGGCGGTCAACGCCCATCTGCTCCGCTGATCTTTTGTATCATCTAGAAACAAAGAGCTCGCTTTCCCGGCTCTCCCACCGCCGTTCTCCACGAGGAGCCGCCCCATGCCCGCCGCCCCCATCCGGCTGACCGCCCGCGCCCTCCTCCTCGACATGGACGGCACCCTGGTCAACTCCGACGCCGTGGTCGAGCGCTGCTGGGGCAGCTGGGCCGAGCGGCACGGCCTCGACCCCGTCGAGGTGATGTCCGTCGTCCACGACCGCCAGGGCCACGCCACCATGGCCGTGCTGCTGCCGGACCGCCCGGTCGAGGTCAACCTCGCCGAGAACGAGCAGATGCTCGCCGAGGAGCGCGCCGACGTCGAGGGCGTCGTCCCGGTCCCCGGCGCCCCCGCCTTCCTCGCCGCCCTGACCGACCTGCCGCACGCCCTGGTCACCTCCGCCGACGAACCGCTCGCCCGGGTCCGGATGGCGGCCGCCGACCTACAACTGCCGCCCGTCCTGGTCACCGCCGAGTCGGTCGGCGCCAGCAAGCCCGACCCCGAGGGCTTCCTCAAGGGCGCCGCCGCCCTCGGCCACACCCCCGCCGACTGCCTCGCCTTCGAGGACTCCGGCGCCGGCATCGCCGCCGCCCGCGCGGCCGGCATGCGCGTCGTCGGCATCGGCCCCCGCGCCGCCGCCCACCACCCGGACGCGCTGGCCGCCACCCTTGAGGCGGTCACCGTCACGACGGACACGGACGGGGTGCTGACGGTCACCGTCCAGGGGTAGCTCCCCAGCGGGCCCACAACCCCCGAACAGGCCGGAGGGGCCGACTCCACTCGCGGGAGTCGGCCCCTCCGGGGGTCTCGGCTGTCGCCGGGTCAGACGCGTCAGACCTGTCAGACGTTGAAGCGGAACTCCACCACGTCGCCGTCCTGCATGACGTACTCCTTGCCCTCGATGCGGGCCTTGCCCTTGGCCCGGGCCTCGGCGGTGGAGCCGGTCTCGACCAGGTCGGCGAAGGCGATCACCTCGGCCTTGATGAAGCCCTTCTGGAAGTCGGTGTGGATGACTCCGGCGGCCTCGGGGGCGGTGGCGCCCTTCTTGATCGTCCAGGCGCGGGCTTCCTTGGGACCGGCCGTGAGGTAGGTCTGCAGGCCGAGGGTGTCGAAGCCGACGCGGGCGAGGGTGGCGAGGCCGGGCTCCTCCTGGCCCATGGACTGGAGGAGTTCGAGGGCCTCGGCGTCGTCCAGCTCGATCAGCTCGGACTCGATCTTGGCGTTGAGGAAGATCGCCTCGGCCGGGGCGACCAGCTCGCGCTGGGCGTTCTTGAAGTCCTCGTCGGCCAGCTCGGCCTCGTCCACGTTGAAGACGTAGAGGAAGGGCTTCGAGGTCAGCAGGTGCAGGTCGCGGATCGGGGCGGTGTCGAAGCCGGCCTCGAAGAGGGTCTTGCCGGTCTCCAGGATCGCCTGCGCGGCCTCGGCGGCGGCCAGCACGGGGGCGGTGTCCTTCTTGAGGCGCGCCTCCTTCTGCAGGCGCGGCAGGACCTTCTCGATGGTCTGGAGGTCGGCCAGGATCAGCTCGGTGTGAATGGTCTCGATGTCGTCCTTGGGCGACACCTTGCCGTCCACGTGCACCACGTCCGGGTCGGTGAAGGCCCGCACGACCTGGCAGATCGCGTCCGACTCGCGGATGTTGGCGAGGAACTTGTTGCCCAGGCCCTCACCCTCGCTGGCGCCGCGCACGATGCCGGCGATGTCGACGAAGTCGACGGTGGCCGGGAGGATGCGCTGGGAGCCGAAGATCTCGGCGAGCTTGGTCAGCCGCTCGTCCGGGACGCCGACGACGCCGACGTTCGGCTCGATGGTGGCGAACGGGTAGTTGGCCGCCAGCACGTCGTTCTTGGTCAGGGCGTTGAACAGGGTCGACTTGCCGACGTTCGGCAGGCCGACGATTCCGATCGTGAGCGACATGAAGCGCAGTCCCGTGGGCTTGGAGGAGTTGGGTCGGCACCGTACGGGCCGACCCCCAAGTCTACGGGCAGCGTCTCCGCTGCCCTACGCCTCGGTCGTCGCGGGCCGCGGCTCCAGGAACTCCAGCCGGTTGCCCAGCTTGTCGGCCGCGTAGAAGCGGCGGTGGCCGGGCAGGTTGTCGTCCCAGACCACCTCGTGGCCGTGCGCGGTGAGCCGCTCGGCCAGGGCGTCCAGCGAGCTCACCAGGATGCCCGGGTGCCCCTTGACGGACGGAAGTCCGGGGTGACGCCGAGGTGCACCTCGACCCCGCCACTGCGCCCCGCCGAATCAGGACTGGCAGCAGCAGCCGCGGGCCGCCAGCACCGGCGGCTTCTCCAGCTCCACCATGCCGAGCACGCCGGACCAGAAGGCGCGGCACTCGTCCTCGGCGCCGGCCGGGACGTCGAGCTGGAAGTGGTCGAGGCGTTCGAAGGTGAAGTCCGCGGTCATGTCGTCCCCCGTGCGGTGATCCGATGGTCTTGGTGTCGACTCGTCCGAGCACGTCAGATGCCCTGAATGACGATCACAGGACTACCCCACCCGGGGACACGGGACAAGACCTGAACGGTCCATTACACAGTGTGGCGATGATCGGACCGTACGTTGGACGGGTGGAGCAGAGCACCCGTACCCAGCCGCCAGGGCCCAGACGCCGTCCGCCGAACGGCGCGGCCAGGGCCGCCGTCCCCGGTCCCGGCCGGGCTCCCGAGAGCGCCGGAGCCCCCGCCGACCCCGCGATTCCCCCTTCCCGGGTGCGCCCGGCGGCCAGTCGGCCCGCCGCGGCGCGCCAGTCGCCCGGGCGGCGGCTGCGGGTGTACGGGCGGCGCCGGACCGGTCGGCCGACCCGGCTGACCGCCGTCGGCACCGGCGTGGTCGCCGTGCTGGCGACACTCGCGGTGGCGGGCCTGGACCGGCTGCTCTTCGACGACCTCGGCTGGCTGTTCGGCCTCGGCTACCTGCTGGTCTGCTTCCAGCTGGCCGTCCGGGTCCGCTACGCCGACCTGCTGGCCGCGCCGATCAGCGGGCCGATCGCCTTCGCCCTGGCGCTGCTGCTGCTCGCGCCGGTCAGCTCCCCGGGCGTCACCGCCCAGGTGGTGGCGCTGGCGACCGGGCTGGCGCTGCGGGCCGGCTGGCTGTTCTCCGGCACCGGCCTGGCCGCGCTGATCGTGCTCGCCCGCTTCGTCGCCCAGTGCCGGATCCACCGCTCCCGCTGACCTCCACCGTTCAGGACGCCCGGCACAGGCAGGCCCTCAGCCCGCCGCCCGGGCCGCCGCCATCGCCGCCCCGACGATGCCCGCGTCGTTGCGCAGCTCCGCCGGCACCACCCGCGCCTCGCGGTCCTTCAGCAGCGGCAGGAACTTCTCGTGCTTGCGGCTCACCCCGCCGCCGATCACGATCAGCTGCGGCGAGAACAGCACCTCCACCAGGTCCAGGTACTCGTCGACCCACCCGGCCCACTGCTCCCAGTTCAGCCCGTGCCGCTCCTTGGCGGCCGAGGAGGCCCGGCGCTCGGCGTCCTTGCCGCGCAGTTCCAGGTGGCCCAGCTCGGTGTTGGGCACCAACGCGCCGTCCACGAAGAGCGCGCTGCCGATGCCGGTGCCGAAGGTGAGCACCAGGACCACGCCGGACTCGCCCCGCCCGGCGCCGTGGGTGATCTCCGCCAGGCCGGCCGCGTCGGCGTCGTTGAGGACGGTCGCGGGCAGGTCCAGCGCCTCGCGGAACAGGCCCTCGGCGTCCAGGCCGATCCAGCCCTTGTCCACATTGGCCGCGGTTCTGGTGCGGCCGCCGACCACCACGCCGGGGAAGGTCAGCCCGACCGGCCCCTGGTGGTCGAAGTGCCGGACCACCTCGCACACGGCGGCGACCACGGCCTCGGGCTCGGACGGCTGCGGGGTGAGCACCTTGTGCCGTTCCTGGGTGAGCGTTCCCCGGGCGAGGTCGACCGGGGCGCCCTTGATGCCCGAACCGCCGATGTCCACGCCGAATACCGCCGTCATCACTCCGCCCTTCGAAGTCCGGCCGCGCACCTTCCCGTCCACAGCCTGTGCACAAAACTACGAGAGGGCGTACGGCCGCGCACAGCGGAGAACCCGGCACCCCGCCGGGGGGTGCCGGGTTCTCCGGGACGGATCAGAGCTTGCCCGCCGCCTCGGCGCGCAGGTCGCGGCGCAGCTCCTTGGGCAGCGAGAAGGTCAGGTGCTCCTCGGCGGTCTTGACCGTCTCGACCGTGTCGTAACCGCGCGCGGCCAGGAACTCCAGCACGCCGTCGACCAGGATCTCCGGCACCGAGGCGCCGCTGGTCAGGCCGACCGTGGTGACGCCCTCCAGCCAGGACTCCTGGATCTCCTCGGCGAAGTCCACCAGGTGGGCGGCCTTGGCGCCGTACTCCAGGCCGACCTCGACCAGGCGGACCGAGTTGGAGGAGTTCTTGGAGCCGACCACGATCAGCAGGTCGGTCTCCGGGGCCAGCTGCTTGACCGCGACCTGGCGGTTCTGGGTCGCGTAGCAGATGTCGTCGCTGGGCGGGCTGACCAGCGCCGGGAAGCGCTTCTTCAGCTCGCCGACGGTGGCCATGGTCTCGTCCACCGACAGGGTGGTCTGGGACAGCCAGACCACCTTGGACTCGTCCCGGACCTGCACGTTGGCGACGTCCTCGGCACCGTCCACCAGGTGGATCCGGTCCGGGGCCTCGCCCATGGTGCCGATGACCTCCTCGTGGCCCTCGTGGCCCACCAGCAGGATGTCGAAGTCCTCGTCGGCGAAGCGCACGGCCTCCTTGTGCACCTTGGTGACCAGGGGGCAGGTGGCGTCGACGGTGGCCAGCTTGCCGGCCCGCGCCTCGTCGTGGACGGACGGGGCGACACCGTGCGCGGAGAACACCACGATCGAGCCCTCGGGCACCTCCTCCGTCTCGTCGACGAAGATCGCGCCCTTCTTCTCCAGGGTCTGCACCACGTACTTGTTGTGGACGATCTGCTTGCGGACGTAGATGGGCGCCCCGTACTGCTCCAGGGCCTTCTCCACGGCGATCACGGCGCGGTCGACACCCGCGCAGTAGCCCCGGGGGGCGGCGAGCAGGACACGGCGCTGCGCGGTGTTGGACATGGCTCCATCGTACGGGCGCCCGCGAGCCGCACCGTCCCCGGCGGGCAGCCGCGCCGACGGCGGGCACTTTCCGGTTCGGCGTGCAGGGCGGTACCGCTTCGGGCGTCGACGGGCGCCGATAGCGCCCGAGGTGTCGGCGGGCGCCGCTAGCCTCGTACGCATGGCCAACACCAGCTCCCCCGAAGCCCCGCTCCCGGTCGGCAAGGTCTCCGCGCTGATCGGCGGCTGGATCGACCGGCTCGGCGCGGTGTGGGTAGAGGGTCAGATCACCCAGCTCAGCCGCCGGCCCGGGGCGGGCGTGGTGTTCCTGACCCTGCGCGACCCGCAGGCCGACGTCTCGCTCACGGTGACCTGCTTCCGCTCGGTGTTCGACCAGGTCTCGGACGTGGTGCAGGAGGGCGCGCGGGTCGTCGTGCACGCCAAGCCGGAGTGGTACGCGGCGCGCGGGCAGCTGTCGATGCGGACCTCGGAGATCCGGCCGGTGGGCCTGGGCGAGTTGCTGGCCCGGCTGGAGCAGCTGAAGCGGCGGCTGGCCGGGGAGGGCCTGTTCGCGGCCGAGCGCAAGCAGCGGCTGCCGTTCCTGCCGCAGTGCGTCGGCCTGGTCACCGGGCGCGGCTCGGCGGCAGAGCGGGACGTGCTGGAGAACGCCCGGCGGCGCTGGCCCGCCGTGCGCTTCGAGGTGCGCAACGTCCCGGTGCAGGGGGTCAGCGCGGTGGAGCGGGTCAGCGCGGCCGTGCGGGAGCTGGACGAGCACCCCGAGGTGGACGTGATCATCGTGGCCCGGGGCGGCGGCAGCGTGGAGGACCTGCTGCCGTTCTCGGACGAGGGGCTGGTGCGGCTGGTCGCGGCCGCCCGCACGCCGGTGGTCAGCGCGATCGGGCACGAGCCGGACCAGCCGCTGCTGGACTTCGTCGCCGACCTGCGCGCCTCCACCCCGACCGATGCCGCCAAACGGGTGGTCCCGGACGTCGGCGAGGAGCTGACCAAGGTCCGCCAGCTGCGCGACCGGGCCCGTCGGCACGTACTGGCCCGGGTCGAGCGCGAGCAGCACGGCCTGGACGGGCTGCGCAGCCGCCCGTCGCTGGCCGCACCCCACCGGATGCTGGACGGGCGCGGCCAGGAGGTGGACGGCCTGCTGGAGCGGACCCGGCGCACCCTGCGGACCCGGCTGGACCACGCGCAGAGCGACCTCGGGCACACCTTGGCCCGGGTGATCGCGCTGTCCCCGGCGGCCACCCTGGAGCGCGGCTACGCGGTGCTGCAGCGGGCGGACGGCACGGTGGTGACGGACCCGGCGCAGGTCGCGGCCGGCGAGGGGCTGCACGCCCGGGTGGCCGGCGGCGGCTTCGGCGTCACGGTGGCCGGGGCTCACTTGGCTCAGGCCGCTCACTCGGCTCAGGCCGCTCAGGCCGCTCAGGAGTAGGAGCGCTGCCGGGACAGCGCGGTGGAGTGCTCGCCGAAGCCGAGGCTGCGGTAGAGCGCCTCGCCGCCGCTGCTGGCGTGCAGGTCGATCCGACCGGCCCGGCGGCCGTCGAACCAGTCCAGCAGCGCCTCGGTGCAGGCCCGTGCGTAGCCGCGCAGCCGGTGGTCGGGGTCGGTGCAGATGTTGAAGACGAAGCCGAACAGGCCCTCCGGGTTTCCGGGCGCGGGCAGCCGCCGCTCCAGGGTGCCGACGGCGCAGGCGGCGAGCCGGCCTGGCCGGTCCGGGTCGTCGATCACGAAGGAGGGCATGGTCAGCTCCGCGGCCGGGACAGCGAGGCGCTCGCGCAGCACCCGCTCCGCGGTGGTCTGCCAGGGCCCCGGCCCGGCCAGGGCGGCCGTGCTGGGCATCGCCTCGAACATCAGGTTGCGCAGCCGGACGAGTTCGGGCGCGTCGGCCGGGACGGCGGGTCGTACCTCGGTCATGCGGCGGAGGCTAGCGCCGCGGGCCGACCGGGCGCACCCGGGTTTCGGCCACGACAGGCCTGAAGGGCGTCCCTGTCGGCGCCAGCCCCTACGCTGGCACGCATGGCAGAGCAGCAGGAGCAGCAGGACGCGGCGGCGCCGGCCCCGGACGAGGCGCTGGGCTACGAGCACGCCCGGGACGCGCTGCTGGACGTGGTCCGGCAGCTGGAGAACGGCGGCACCTCCCTGGAGCAGTCGCTGGCGCTGTGGGAGCGCGGCGAGCAGCTGGCGAAGGTCTGCCAGCGCTGGCTGGACGGCGCCCGGGCCCGGCTGGATGCCGCGCTGGCCGCCGAGGAGGGCGGAGCGCCCGACGAGGAGTGACGCGGGTCACAATCGCTTGGGGAATCGTTGAATCTTCACCTATGTTGGAGGAAGTGATCGGCCGCGCCGGTCACTCCGACGAACCCCCTCCCGCATGAGGTGCAGAAGCATGACCACCGACGCCCTGGTACTCGACGCCGCCGCTCAGGACCTGCTGTTCCGCGAGGCCCGCACCGCGAACACCTTCACCGACGAGCCGGTCACCGAGGAGCAGGTCCAGGCCATCTACGACCTGGTCAAGTACGGTCCGACCGCCTTCAACCAGCAGCCGCTGCGCGTCGTCCTGGTCCGCTCCGCCGAGGGCCGCGAGCGCCTCGTCCAGCACATGGCGGACGGCAACAAGGCCAAGACCTCGACCGCGCCGCTGGTCGCCGTCCTGGCCGCGGACAACGAGTTCCACGAGGAACTGCCGACCCAGTTCCCGCATTTCCCGCAGGCCAAGGACGTGTTCTTCTCGGAGCGCGCCGTCCGCGAGCGGTCCGCCGCACTGAACGGCGCTCTGCAGGCCGCCTACTTCATCATCGGCGTGCGCGCCGCCGGCCTGGCCGCCGGCCCGATGACCGGCTACGACGCCGAGGGCATCAACAAGGAGTTCTTCGGCGACGGCGAGCACTCGGTGCTGGCCGTGGTCAACATCGGCAAGCCGGGCGACGACGCCTGGTTCCCGCGCTCCCCGCGCCTGGAGTACGACCAGGTCGTCACCACCGTCTGACCCGCGACGGCAGAACGACGGAGGGCCCGCACCGGTTCGTCCGGTGCGGGCCCTCCGCGTTGCGCGGGGCCCGCTCTACTTCAGCGCCCGGGCCAGCTCGGCCAGCTCCTCGTAGGAGGCGGTGCCGGTGATCACGGTGGTCGCCGAGCCGGTCTGCGCGATCAGCGCGCGGTCCTTCTCGCCCTGGACCCGGTCCCAGGTGCGCCCGGCGGCGTCCGAGGTGCCGTCCGGCTGCCCGCCGGCGACCTTGTCGGCCACCAGCTTCTCGCGCGGCACGTCCGCCTGCTCGACCGCCGCGTACTGGCCGGAGGGCGTCACGAAGCCCAGGTGCCAGGCATTACCCTTGCCGGGGTTCAGATCGGCCGGGGTGTAACTGACCGAGGTGGCCCGCCACTTGTCGGACAGCCCCTCCGGGGCGAGCAGCGGATAGGGTGCGGCACGCTTCGCCGTGGCCGCCGCCACCTTGTACTCGACCACGTGCACCGGGTCACCGTTGGCGTCGTGCGGGAGGAACAGGTACCCGATCCAGACGACGAAACCGACCGCCAGCATCGACAGGACCATGTCCCGTACGGTCTGCCGACCCCTCATGCCCTTGCTCTCTGCAGCCACCCCCACATGGTGACTCATCCACATCCCGGCGGGGCCACCCGGGGTGTCCACGTACGGGTGAAGCCGGACGAACCGGTGCTTTTCGCCACAGGGCGGCGACCCGCGCCACAGACAGTCATCTCGTGGGCAGATACGATCGCATAACCCTCACCACGGCGTTCGACCAGGCAGTAGTCGGGCGCTCACTGGCCGTCGCGTACAGAGAGGTAACGACGATGACCACGCAGTACCCGCACCACCTCCCCAGTGCCCTGGAAGTCGCGCCCGAGGCTCCGGACCGGAACCTCGCGCTCGAACTCGTCCGGGTCACCGAGGCAGCCGCCATGGCCGCCGGCCGATGGGTCGGCCGCGGCGACAAGAACGGCGCGGACGGTGCCGCCGTGAAGGCGATGCGCACCCTCGTCTCGACCGTCTCGATGAACGGCGTGGTCGTCATCGGCGAGGGCGAGAAGGACGAAGCCCCGATGCTCTACAACGGCGAGCGGGTCGGCGACGGCACCGGCGCCGAGTGCGACGTCGCGGTGGACCCGGTGGACGGCACCACGCTGACCGCCAAGGGCATGAACAACGCGGTGGCCGTGCTGGCCGTCGCCGACCGCGGCACCATGTTCGACCCCAGCGCCGTGTTCTACATGGACAAGCTGGTGGCCGGCCCCGAGGCCGCCGAGTTCGTCGACATCACCGCCCCGGCGGCCGTCAACATCCGCCGGGTCGCCAAGGCCAAGGGCAGCGCCGTCGAGGACGTCACCGTGGTCGTGCTCGACCGCCCGCGCCACGACGGCCTGGTCCGGGAGATCCGCGAGGCGGGCGCCCGGATCAAGTTCATCTCCGACGGCGACGTGGCCGGCGCCATCATGGCCGCCCGCGAGGGCACCGGCGTCGACCTGCTGATGGGCGTCGGCGGCACCCCGGAGGGCATCATCGCGGCCTGCGCGATGAAGTGCATGGGCGGCGTGATCCAGGGCCGGCTGTGGCCCAAGGACGACGCCGAGCGGCAGAAGGCCCTCGACGCCGGGCACGACCTGGACCGGGTGCTCACCACCAACGACCTGGTCAGCGGCGAGAACGTGTTCTTCGTCGCCACCGGCATCACCGACGGCGAGCTGCTGCGTGGCGTGCACTACCGCTCGGAGACCGCCACCACCAGCTCGCTGGTGATGCGGTCCAAGAGCGGCACGATCCGCGAGATCAACTCCGTCCACAAGCTGTCCAAGCTGCGGGCCTACAGCGCGATCGACTTCGACCGCGCCAACTGACCCACGCGGAACGGCTTCGGGCCGCGCGCGGCCTCGGCGGAATCCCCCTCCGCCGAGGCCGCGCCCCGTTTCCGACCGCCCTGGAGGGAGCCCCCCGGTCCCGTCTTCGGCCCGCCGTCACCCGGCTATCCGGCTCCGGGCGGTGGTGACCCGGGCCGCCTCGCGCAGCTCCGCGTCCCGCCGACGGCGCCGGGCCAGCACCACCCGCCGCTCGGCGGCCGTCAGTCCGCCCCAGACCCCGTACGGCTCCGGCTGCACCAGCGCGTGCTCGCGGCACTCCAGCAGCACCGGGCACCGGGCGCACACCTGCTTGGCCTGCTCCTCGCGCGACAGCCGGGCCGCCGTCGGCTCCTTGGAGGGCGCGAAGAACAGCCCCGCCTCGTCCCGCCGACAGGCCGCACCGGTGTGCCAGGGATTGTCCTCGCCCGCAGCGGCGCCCACTGCGGTGCCCACGGTGCCACTCGGGGGCTGCGACTGCGGGCGGACGGCCGGACGACGCTCCAACAACTGGGCGGCGGCGACTGGCGAGGCGGGGCGGGACTCGATCGGATGCAGCACGGCCGTACTCCTGACGAGGCTCTCGGACACGGGGAACCTCGCTCCCCTGCCCGGCTGCGAGCCCCCGCTGGTCCAACCCTCCGGACCGGCCGCTTGGGCCGCCTCCGGTGCGCAGCCGTACAAGAAGCGATGTGCGGGATGACCTACCCCACCCGGTCGGGATTCATGCACACTGCACGCAATCGACTACGGAGTGCACTGATCGCAACGCCGAGCGCCCGCCCGGGAGTTGCTCCCCGGCCAGGCACTCGGCAGGTCAACCCCGGCTATTCGGTGCCGAGTTGCTTGCGCACCCACTCCTTGAGCTTCTTGCCCCGGCGCGGCTCGGCGTTGCAACCCCCGAACAGGGCAACGCCCTTGACCCGCACGACCGGAGCGTACGGGTCCGCCGCGGTCTGCTCGCGGACGTCGAACCCGCCGAAGATGCCGACCCCGGAGCCGTGCAGGCTGACGTTCTCCGGCACCCGGACCTCGACCCCGCCGAAGATCGCCGTGACGGTGATCTCCACCTCGGGGGACTCGAACACCGCGTCGGTCAGGTCGATCTCCACCCCGCCGAACATGGTGAACGCGGTCAGGTGCGAGCCGACCCGCCAGCGGCCCTTGCGGGCGGCGCCACCGAAGATCGCCACCACCGACGGCGCCTCCTGGCGCGCGGGCGGCAGCGAGGGCGACGCGGGGGCCGGCGCCGTGGCGTCCAGCGGCGGCTTCTCGAAGGACAGCGGGCGGTGGGTGGGCAGGTCCCGGGTCAGCGGCACCAGGTCACCGAAGGTCTTGGCGGCGTACGCGGCCCCGATCCGCTCGGCGTGCTCGTCCGCGTCCAGCCGACCCTCGGCGTAGGCGTCCCGCAGCAGCTCCGCGACCCGCTCGCGGTCGGCGTCCGAGACCCGCATCTCCGCCTCTGCGACCGGGGCGTGCGATGGCTGCGGCTTGGTCTCGGGCTTGAGCTGGGGCTTGAGTTCGGGCTTGGTCATCGGTACGGGAGCCGGCACGGGCGGCTGCCCCGGATCGTCCTGCGACGGCAAGTTGTCCACGGCCCAAGCCTAGTCGCTCGCACTGCTGCCCGAGTGAGCCCCGTCACGCAAGGCTCACCTGTCCGCATGCGCGCGATCGGCGGGTCCTACCCTGGATGGTGCTTCGCCGACGCAGCCGGATCACTGGACACCTAAGGACCGCCCCGATGGCTCCCACGCCAGACTTCGAGTACAGCGACCTGCTCCCCCTGGGCGCTGACCCGACCCCGTACCGCAAGCTGACCTCCGAGGGTGTCTCCACCTTCGAGACCGGCGGTCGCACCTTCCTCCAGGTCGAGCCCGAGGCGCTGCGGCTGCTCACGGCCGAGGCGATGCACGACATCTCGCACTACCTGCGCCCCGCCCACCTCGCCCAGCTGCGCCGCATCCTGGACGACCCGGAGGCCAGCCCGAACGACCGCTTCGTGGCGCTCGACCTGCTGAAGAACGTCAACATCTCGGCCGGCGGCATCCTGCCGATGTGTCAGGACACCGGCACCGCCATTGTCATGGGCAAGCGCGGCCAGAACGTTCTGACCCAGGGCGGCGACGAGTCCGCGATCGCGCGCGGCGTGTACGACGCGTACACCAAGCTCAACCTGCGCTACTCCCAGATGGCCCCGGTGACCATGTGGGACGAGAAGAACACCGGCAACAACCTGCCGGCCCAGATCGAGCTGTACGCCACCGACGGCGACGCGTACAAGTTCCTGTTCATGGCCAAGGGCGGCGGCTCCGCCAACAAGTCGTACCTGTACCAGGAGACCAAGGCCATCCTGAACGAGGCGAGCATGCTCTCGTTCCTGGAGCAGAAGATCCGCTCGCTCGGCACCGCCGCCTGCCCGCCGTACCACCTGGCCATCGTGATCGGCGGCACCAGCGCCGAGTTCGCGCTCAAGACCGCCAAGTACGCCTCGGCGCACTACCTGGACAACCTGCCGACCTCGGGCAACGCCAAGACCGGCCACGGCTTCCGGGACCTGGAGCTGGAGGCCAAGGTCACCGAGCTGACCCAGAAGATCGGCATCGGCGCCCAGTTCGGCGGCAAGTACTTCTGCCACGACGTGCGCGTGGTCCGACTGCCGCGCCACGGCGCCTCGCTGCCGGTCGCGATGGCCGTCTCCTGCTCCGCCGACCGCCAGGCGCTCGGCAAGATCACCGCCGAGGGCGTGTTCCTGGAGCAGCTGGAGACCGACCCGGCCAAGTACCTGCCGGACACCACCGACGAGCACCTTGACGACGACGTGGTGCGCGTCGACCTCAACCAGCCGATGTCCGCGATCCGTGCCGAGCTCTCCAAGTACCCGGTGAAGACCCGGCTCTCGCTCACCGGCACCCTGGTGGTCGCCCGCGACATCGCCCACGCCAAGATCAAGGAGCGCCTGGACGCCGGCGAGGGCATGCCCAAGTACCTCCAGGACCACCCGGTCTACTACGCCGGCCCGGCCAAGACCCCCGAGGGCTACGCCTCCGGCTCCTTCGGCCCGACCACGGCCGGCCGGATGGACTCCTACGTCGACCAGTTCCAGGCCGCCGGCGGCTCGATGGTCATGCTCGCCAAGGGCAACCGCAGCAAGCAGGTCACCGACGCCTGCGCCACGCACGGCGGCTTCTACCTCGGCTCCATCGGCGGCCCGGCCGCCCGCCTCGCCCAGGACTGCATCAAGAAGGTCGAGGTGCTGGAGTACGCCGAACTCGGCATGGAGGCCGTCTGGCGCATCGAGGTCGAGGACTTCCCGGCCTTCATCGTCGTCGACGACAAGGGCAACGACTTCTTCCGCGAGACCACCGAGGGCCCGCTGATCACCAACCTGCGGATCCGCTCCAGGGAGTAGCCGCTACCCGACCCTTGGCCGCCCCGGTCGCGCATGCCGCGACCGGGGCGTCTTACATAGCCGCAATACCGTGGCAGGCGGTACGTAAAACTCGTACCATCGTGGTACCGAAACCAGGGACGAGCATGGAGGGCATGGCGATGGCGATCAGCGCGAGCGAGGCACGCACCCAACTCTTCCCGTTGATCAAGAAGGTCAACGACGACCACGCCCCGATAAGAATCACCTCAAAGAGCGGGGACGCGGTCCTCATGTCCGCCGAGGACTACGACTCGTGGCAGGAGACGATCTATCTCCTGCGCTCTCCCGCCAACGCCCAGCGACTCATGGCAGCTGTCGCCCGCGACAAGGCCGGCCACCCCGGCCTCACCAGGACCCTGGAGGAACTGGAAGCTCTGGCAGGTGAGGTGTGAGGAGTGTCCGCTTCGACCCGGACGCTTGGGAGGACTTCCTCTTCTGGCTCGGGTCGAACCGGAAGATGGCTCAGCGGATCACCCGCCTGATCGGTGAGACTCAGCGCGACCCGTTCGGCGGGATCGGTAAGCCCGAACCCCTGAAGGGCGACCTGGCCGGCTACTGGTCGCGCCGGATAGACGACGAACACCGCCTGGTGTACCGGGCCGACGAGAAGGAAGTGATGATCCTCAAGGCTCGTTACCACTACCAGTAGCATCCGCAAGCCCTTCAACCGCCCCGGTCGCACACCCAGACTGGGGCGGTTTCGCTGCCCGTTTCACGCGTCGAAGTCGTACTCCAGGACGTAGGAGGCGGCGTCGAGGATCATCTCGTTGAGCTCGACGACCTGCCCCTCGTCTGCGAAAGCGGTGCGGCAGATCAGGATGACCGGGGTACCCGCGGAGAGTTCGAGGCGGGCGGCCTCCTCGGCGCCGGGCATGCGGGAGCGGACCTCCTCGCGGAAGTGGACGGGCTTGGCGCCGATCTCGGCCAGCCGGGCGTAGGTGCCGCCGGGGCCGGTGTCCTCGCGGGTTATGGCGGTGCCCGCGACCAGTACGGCGGGCAGGTAGGAAGTGGAGAGCAGCACCGGCTTGCCGTCCAGGACGAACCGGCGGTGCCGTACGCACATCGGCGCACCCGGATCCACTCCCAGCACCCGGGCCACGTGCTCGGGCGCGCCCTGCTCGGTGACGGACACCTGGTCGACCACCAGGCTGCGATTGTCGATGTCCGCCGACCATATCGACCGGCCGGAGCCCCACTGCCCCTGCGCCAGCCGCTGGATGCCGCGCCGGCGCAGCGGCCGGAAGTCCCGGACGAACACCCCCGCGCCCCGGCGGGCCTCCGCGATGCCCTCGCTCTGCAGCACCCCGAGCGCCTGGCGGGCGGTCATCCGGGCCACGCCGTACTCGTCCATGAGGTCGTTCTCACCGGGCAGCCGGTCGCCCGCGCGGTAGCGGCCGTCGTCGATGGCCGCCCTCAGGGAGTCCGCGATCCGCTGGTACTTGGGCTGTTTGTCGCCACCGCTGCTGGTCATCGCCGCTCCCTCTCCCTCGGACAAATCCTAGGCGCGCCCGCGGCCGCCGGTAAGGAGATACGACCGTTGACATCTCTAGAGATATTAGCTTCTCTAGAGATGCTGGCCAGTCGCGCACGAGAGCGAGGAGCAGCACGGTGAGCACCCGACAGCGCAACGCCCCGGCCTACCGGCCGCAGGCGGGTGAACTCGTCCTCGACCGGAGGACCGGACGCACCGGCATCTACATGGACACCATCGGCGGCGAGCACTACCTGCGCCCCGAGGGCGGCGGCCGCGAATGGACCGCCGAACCGCATCACGTCTCGCCCGCGCCGAGGCCCCGCGATTCAGCTGAATGAGATCAGCACCGGGAATTGCGGAAAAATCCACGCAAACCATGTCATTCGGGTCCGGGGCAATCCCCCCGGTGAATCCGGAATTCCGGAACGCCGTGCACCCGCCGCCGGGCACGTTACGGATGACGCCGGTCACCATGCGTGCACCACGGACGGGAATCGGCCACCGGGATGGACCCGCACACGAATTGGCGCGCACATAACCAACAGTGCCCCCGCGCCCGGACGGGGGCACGGGGGCACTCGGTCGGCACGGCTTACGGGTGGCCGCCGACGACGCTCTCCGGCTTGCGCGGGCTACCCGGCTCGCCGGCGGCCGGCTGGGCGGGCTCCTCGATGTACTGGCCCTCGTCACCGAACGGGCCGTTCTCGAACGCGTTCTTCTCCGCGTCGGTCGGCGCGGCGTACTCGGTCGGGTTCGAGGACGCGGCCACCGCGCCCTCGACAGCCTTGCCCGCCTCCACAGCGGCGGCCGGGGCCTCGGTCTTCGTCCCGTTCTCGGGCGTCGACGCCACCGGGGTCTCGCTCTGGTCGTTGGCCATTGGGCGGCCGCCTTTCGGTCATCAATTGTGTCCAGCCCGGCCTCTGTGGCGCGGGCGCGGGGACAGTATCGTAAGGTTGATTAAATGTCCGATAAACATCGTGCGGCTTGCGGCGCCGTCCGGCAGAGTCGGGCGCCCGCCTAAGCTGAACCACCGCGGCGGACCGCCGAGCGCCCTTTCACGGAATCGACACCACAGGCCATCGGGGGACCTCATGGAGTTTCGGGAGACGCCGCAGAGCTCTGCGCTGCGCTTCCAAGTCCTCGGTCCGGTCCAGGCCTGGCTCGACGGCAGACCCCTCTCCCTCGGCTCCCCCCAGCAGCAGGCTGTTCTGACCGCCCTCCTGCTGCACTCCGGCCGCCCGGTCACCACCCAGGACCTGGTCGACGCCCTGTGGGGCGACCGCCCGCCGACCCAGGCCGTCGCCGCGCTGCGCACCTACGTCTCCCGTCTACGCTCCGTCATCGAGCCCCGGCGTGAGGTTCGTCGACCCGCCGAACTGCTGGTATCGGTCGCCGACGGCTACGCCCTGCGCATCCCGGGTGAGGCCCTCGACCTGGCGGTCTTCGAGCGGCTCTCCGCCGAGGCCGCAGCGGCCCGCACCTCGGGCGACAAACGCGAAGCACACCGGCTGCTCGTTCAGGCTCTGGACCTGTTCAGCGGCCGTCCGCTCACCGGCATCCCCGGCCCCTACGCCGACGCCCAGCGGCTGCGGCTCGCCGAACGCCAGGTGGCCGCCGCCGAGGAGTTGTGCGCCGCCGCCCTCGAGATCGGTCTGCACGCCGAGATCGTCGGCGAACTCAACAACCTGACGGCCGAACACCCGCTGCGCGAGCGCCTGCGCGAACTGCTGATGCTGGCGCTGTACCGCTGCGGGCGCCAGGCCGAGGCGCTCGGCGTCTACACCGACACCCGCAAGCTGCTCATCGAGGAACTCGGAGTCGAACCCGGCACCGGCCTGTCCAGGATGCACACCCGCATCCTCGCCGCCGACCCTGAGCTCGTCCTCCCCGCCGTACCCGCCCCCGCCGCCCGCGAGGACGGTCCGGTCGCACGTCCGGCCCCGGCCCAACTCCCCGCCGACGTCTCCGACTTCAGCGGCCGATCGGAGCTGGTGGGCGACCTCTCCGCAGTCCTGATGAACGCCACCGGCCAAGCCGTGGTGGTCACCTCGCTGGCCGGCATCGGCGGGGTCGGCAAGACCACCCTCGCAGTCCATGTCGCCCACCGTGTCCGCGCCGAATTCCCGGACGGGCAGCTGTACGTCGACCTGCGCGGAGCCGGCGTCTCGCCGGCCGACCCGGTGGTCGTCCTGGGCGACTTCCTGCACGCGCTCGGCGTCACCGAGAGCCCCGACTCGCTGGAACAGCGTGCCGCCCTCTACCGGTCCCTGCTCGCCAACCGCCGGATGCTGATCCTGCTCGACAACGCACGCGACGCCGAGCAAATCCAGTCGCTCATCCCCGGCGTCTCCGGCTGCGCCGTGCTCGCCACCAGCCGCTCCCGGTTGGCCGGCATCCCCGGCGCCCAGCTGTTCGACGTCGAGGAGCTGACCCCCAACGAGGCGCTGGCGCTGTTCTCGGCCATCGTCGGCGAGCAGCGGGTCGCCGCCGAGCCGGAGGCGGCCATGAAAGTGGTCACCGCCTGCGGCTTCCTCCCGCTGGCCGTCCGGATCGCCGCCGCCCGGCTGGCCAGCCGCCCGCGCTGGAGCGTCTCCGACCTGGCCAGTCGGTTAGCCGACCAACGACGGCGACTGGACGAACTCCAGCTCGGCAACCTCGCCGTGGAGACGACCATCGGGCTCGGCTACGGACAGCTGTCCGCGGCCGAGGCCCGCGCCTTTCGGATGCTCGCCCTGATCGACTCCCCCGACATCCCGCTGGCGGCAGCGGCCGCGCTGCTCGGCGTGGACGAGTACATCGCCGAGGACCTCGCCGAGGCCCTGGTCGAGGCGAACATGCTGGAGTGCTTCACCCCTGGCCGTTACCGCTACCACGACCTGCTCCGCCTCTACGCCCAGCGGCAGAACGAGCGGATCGGCGACACCGAGGAGCAAGAGCGGGCAGTCATGCGGCTGCTCGACCTACTCATCCCGACCGTCCGCAACGCGGCACAGGTCATCGAGCCGGACGACCTGCTGCCGGAACTGTTGACCGCGCTCACCTCTCCGGGCCTCGACCTACCGACGAGCCAGGCCGCACAGGACTGGCTCCGGACCGAGGGTGCCCTGCTGCTCAGCGCCTCCGAGGCCGCCGCGACCGGCCCCGGCACGCTACAGCGCGCGGCCGTCGACCTGCTGACCTACCTGTTCAGCATCGACCCGGATCCGACCCGCGGTCCGCGTGTGGTCCCGCTCCTGGAGGCTATCGGCGAGGACGCCCAGCGCCGTGACGATTCGCCCGGGATCGCCCGGGTGTACTTCGCGCTCGGCACCCTGCAGTCCGTCACCAGCGACTTCCAGGGCTCCGAGCAGTCCCTCCGCCGAAGCTTGGACCACCAGGCGTCGGACGAGCCGACCGTCCTACTGCTGGCCACGGCCAACATGCTGGGCGTGATCCTGAACGTGGGCAACCGTCCTGCCGAGGCCCTGGGATTCCTCGAACAGGCCCGCGCCACCAGCCAGGCCGTCGGCGCACCGATCCTTGAGGCGCGGGTCGTCAGCAACATGGCCCGGGTGCAGCACCGGCTCGGCATGGCCGAAACTGCGGTCCAGTCCGCCAGCGAAGGTGTCGCCGCAGCGCGGGAGTCCAAGAACGGCCCGCTACTCGCCCAGACGCTCTACCAGCTCGGTGTGGTGCTCTCCTCCACCCACGACCCCGGGGCCGCCGTCGAGTCCCTGCGCGAGGCCCACCAGCTCTACCAGTCCCAGCGAAACCCCCTCTGGGAGGGTTACGCCCTGGCCCGCCTGGCCTCCGCCCTGCTGACCGCCGAGCAGCACACCGAGGCCGCCGAGGCCGCCGGCGCGTCGCTGGCGATCGCCCAGGAGATGGACTTCGCCTACTGCCAAGGCCTGGCCAACGCCGCCCTCGGCGAGGCGCTGCTCGCCCTGGCCCAGCCGGCCCGCGGGCTCGCCTGTCTCCAGGAGGCGCACGCGATCTTCACGCGGCTCGGTGTGCCAGAGGCCTCCCCCGTGGCGGACCTCATCTCCCGACAGCACACCGAGCCCTTCTCTTCTCCCCCCGCGCCGTAAGGCCTCCGCCCCCCAGCGGAGCACCTCCCCCGATCCGCGCGTCGGCGCTCCCGCAGCCCCCCGGCTGCGGGAGCGCCCTCAACGCTTCCCCGGCGCTGGACTCAACTCTGCACCCAACCGATTGACGTTCGATAAACGTCTGATTGTCAGCCTGCGGACCGGCGAAACCGCAGGTCAGCGCCGCCACCCCGGCGCGTCGTCCGGCGCGCGGGCCCGGCGCACCACCCTCGCCCGCACCGCAGTGCTTCCGAGAAGCTAGCCCACATCGGCCCAAGCATGACGAGTTGGCTGGAAAGGGACCCCATGACGCAGTGATCACGCATATTCTCAGATGCCAGTGCGCACACGAGTGTCCGCCGGCAACGTGTCGGGGTGCAGTGCGTCTGTGTGATGCGGGGAGCGTGACGTACCGCCACCGGCAGCGGCCGCGAGGCTGCGGAGGAGCCGACCGGAGGCCACGGGTGGAAGGGTGCCTCTCAACGTGACGACCGGACAGATATCGGACTCGTTCCCCGTCGGCGAGGACGCCGGCGACGACGAACCCGACGTGCGGCGGCGCCGTGCGACGCGGGCCCTGCAGGCGGTCGCCTTCGACACCATCGGCGCCGGGTACGGCGAGGCCTTCCCGGCCAAGGACGGGCAGCTGGAGTGCGGGAAGCGGCTGCTCGCCGCACTCGAACCCGGGGCCCGGGTGCTGGACGTGGGCTGCGGCACCGGCGAGCCGACCGTCCGCCAGCTGACCGCCGGCGGGCTGCGGGTGACCGGGGTGGACCTCTCGGACGTGATGCTCGCGCTGGCCCGCCGGGCGAACCACCCCGGCCCGTGCCCGCCCGATTTCCATCGGATCGACCTGTACGATCTGGCCACCGAGCGCGCCGACCGGGTCTGGGGCGCCCCCGGCCTCGGTCCGGAGGGCCACGGCGGCTTCGCCGCCGTCACCGCGTTCTTCTCGCTGATCCTGCTGCCGCAGGACGAGATCCCGACCGCGCTCGGTCGGCTGCGCGAACTCCTGCGGCCGGGCGGACTGCTGGCACTCGGTATGGTCGAGGCCGACCTGGATCACGTTCCGCTTCCGTTCCTTGGCAGAGAGCTGCGGATCAGTGGGTATCTGAGGGAGGATCTGGAACGGGTTCTGGTCGCGGCCGGTTTCGCCGTCGAGGAGTGCTCGGGGCATCCGTACGCGCCGGCCAGCACCACGCTGCCGCCGGAGGAACAGCTGTTCCTGTGCTGTCGACGCGTCGGCTGATCAACCGATCGACGAGCACGCCCACCGACCAGCACACCCACCGACCACACCGAATCCAGGACAGGCAGCCGTGCGCGACCAGCTCAAGACCGAGGCGGAGCAGCCGCCCGCCGTCCCGGGCCAGCGCCGCCAGGTCCCGGCCCGGGTGCAGGCCCCGGCGAAGCCGCCGACGGCAGGGCCGGACCGCGCCGAGGTGGCGGACCGGCTCGCCTACCTCGACGCGGCGACCCGGCGGATCAACAGCGCCCTCGACCTGTCCGCGACCCTGCGCAACATCGGCCGGGTGCTGGTCCCGACCCTCGCCGACGCGGCCGTCGTCCACCTGCGCGACCCGCTGCCCAACGTCGAGCGCGAGCCCGGCTTCCCGGAGGAGCTGCGGATCCACCACAGCACCGGCACCCGGATCGGTCGCCGCGGCCGCAAGGGCGGCGTGGACGACCGGCACCGCTCCCGGTACGGCTCCCGCTCCACCGCCGACCCGGGCCCGGCCGTCCCGGTCACCCGCGGCGGCGCGCTCGCGCACGTCCTGCTGAGCCGCCGTCCGGCCGAGTCGGCCCTCCTGGGCACGCCCGCCGCCGAGCGCACCGAGACGCTGCTGCGCGAGCTGTACGGCACCCGCGGGCTGGCCCGGCTGGCCGCCGGCACCTCGGTCCTCGCCCTGCCGCTGCGCGGCCGCAAGGCCGTCCTGGGGCTGCTGGTGCTGATCCGCCGTCCCCCTGAACGCACCGGCCGCCCGGCCTTCGACGCGGCCGACACCGCGACCGCCGCGCACCTGGCCACCCAGGCCGGGCTGGCGGTGGACACCGCGCTGCGGTACGCCCGCGAATGGGAGATAGCCAACGAACTCCAGCGCAGCATGCTGCCGTTGCGGCTGCCGCAGCCGCACGGCGTCCGGCTCGCCCAGCGCTACCTGCCCGGCGAGCGCGGCGCGCAGGTCGGCGGCGACTGGTACGACGCGGTGCCGCTGCCCGGCAACCGGGTCGCGCTGATCGTCGGCGACGTGATGGGCCACTCGCTCACCTCGGCCGCCATCATGGGCCAACTACGCACCAGCGCCCAGACCTTGGCCGCCCTGGACCTGCCGCCGCACGAGGTGCTCTACCACCTGGACGAGCAGGCCCAGCGGCTCGGCCGCGAACAGCACCTGGCCACCTGCGTCTACGCGGTCTACGACCCGATCGCCAACCGGGTGGTGCTGGCCAACGCCGGGCACGTCCCGCCGGTGCTGGTCCGCCCGGACGGTACCGCCGAGTTGGTGGAGCTGGACTCCGGGGCGCCGATCGGGGTCGGCGGGGTGGACTTCAACTCCGTCGAACTGCCCGCACCGCCCGGATCGGCCCTGCTGCTGTTCACCGACGGCCTGGTGGAGACCCGCAGCCGGGCGATCAGCGACGGCCTGGAGGTGCTCCGGGCCAGGATCGCCGCCGCGCGCTGGCAGTCCCCCGAGCAGCTGTGCCAGGAGGCGCTGCGGATCCTGCCGCCCGGGGACCGGGGCGACGACATCGCCCTGCTCGGCGCCTGCTTCGACGGCATCCCGGCCGGGGACGTCGCCCACTGGTACCTGCAGCCGCGCAACGAGACGCCCGGCCGGGCGCGCCGGCTGGCCGCGCACACGCTGCGCCGCTGGGGGCTGGACGAGCTGAGCGAGGCCACCGAGCTGATGGTCAGCGAGCTGGTGACCAACGCCGTCCAGCACGCGACCCGACCGGTCACCCTGAGCCTGGTGCGCACCACCCGGCTGCGCTGCGAGGTCGGCGACGACAGCCCGCTGCTGCCGCGGCCGCGCCGTGCCGGTCCGGAGGACGAACGCGGGCGCGGGCTGCAGATAGTGGCCCGGTGTGCGGACCGCTGGGGCGCCACCCGGCTGGGCACCGGCAAGGTGGTCTGGTTCGAGCAGCGGCTGCCCCAGTAGCCGTTCGCCATGACGACCGTGGAACAGCCTTGAAATAGCCCCGGAACAGCCGGGCGCCCGGCGGGAGCGGGTCCCCCCGGGCGCGTCGAAGGGGTCGTCACACCCCGGCGGGCTCCTTCGCCGGCCGCCGCTCCTCCAGCCGGGCGACGAGCTGCTCGCCCTCCATGTCGACCTTCGGCACGACCTTCTCCAGCCGCTTCGGGAACCACCAGGCCGCCTTGCCGAACAGCGCCATCGCGGCCGGCACCAACGCCATCCGCACCACGAAGGCGTCCACCAGCACGCCCACCGCGAGGGCGAAGCCGATCGGCTGGACGATCGGGTCGTGGCCGAAGACGAAGGCGCCGAACACCGAGATCATGATCAGCGCGGCCGCGGTCACCACCCGGGCGCCGCCCTTCACCCCGCCGACGACCGCCTCGCGCGGCTCCTTGCCGTGGACGTACTGCTCCTTCATCCCGGAGACCAGGAACAGCTCGTAGTCCATCGCCAGCCCGAACAGCACGCCGATCAGCAGGATCGGCACGAAGCTGACCACCGGGCCGACCTTGGGCACGTCGATCAGGCCGTCCAGCCAGCCCCACTGGTAGACCGCGACCACCGCACCGAGCGAGGCCACGATGCTGAGCAGGAAGCCGAACACCGCCTTGAGCGGCACCAGCACGGAGCGGAAGGCCAGCGCCAGCAGCACCAGGGCGATGCCGACGATCACCGCGACGAACGGCGGCAGGGCCTGGCCGAGCTTGGTGGAGACGTCGATGTTGGCGGCGGTGGTGCCGGTGACGGCGATGCTCGCGCCGGTCGCGGACCTGAGCTCGGCGCGCTGGTCGCGGATCTCGTTGACCAGCGCCTTGGTGTCCGCGTGGTCCGGGCCGGTCTGCGGGATGACCGGCACCAGGGCGGTCCGGCTGGCCTGGTCGACGGTCGGCGGCAGCAGCGTCTTGACGCCCTTCAGGGTCTGCAGCTTCCCGGCCACGCCCTGTACCGCCTGCTCGGGCCGGGGCGAGTCATGGGCGTCCACGACGACCACCAGCGGTGCGTTGAAGCCCGGGCCGAAGCTCTCGCTGACCAGGTCGTACGCCTTGCGGGCGTCCGTCCCGGCGGCCTGCGAACCGCCGCCCGGCAGGCCGAGGTCGAGGCTCGCGGCGGGCACCGCGAGGGCGCCCAGCGCGGCCAGGCCGACCAGCAGCACGGGCAGCGGGCGGCGGACCACGAAGCGGGCCCAGCGCTCGCCCGTGGTGGTCCTGCCGTGCATGGTCAGCGCCCGCTTCCAGACCGGCAGCCGGTCGATCGCGCGGCCGGCGAAGCCGAGCACCGCGGGCAGCAGGGTGATCGCGACCAGGACGGCGACCACCACGGCCCCGGAGGCGGCCAACCCCATCACGGTGAGGAACGGGACGCCGGCCACGGCGAGCCCGGCGAGCGCCACGACGACGGTCAGGCCGGCGAAGACCACGGCGCTGCCGGCGGTCGCGGTGGCCCGGGCGGCGGCCTCCTCCTCCTCCAGGCCCTCGTCCAGGTTGCGACGGTGCCGGAAGAGGATGAACAGCGCGTAGTCGATGCCGACCGCGAGGCCGACCATCAGGGCCAGCACCGGCGCGGTGGTGATGATCTCGAACGAGCCGGTGAGCGCCAGCAGCCCGCCCATGGCCACGCCGACGCCGACCAGCGCGGTCAGCAGCGGCAGTCCGGCGGCGACCAGCGTGCCCAGAGTGATCACCAGCACCGACCCGGCCACCACCAGGCCGATCGACTCGGAGCCGCCCTCGATCTGGGCCAGCTTGTTGTAGACGTCACCGCCGAAGGCCACGTCCAGCCCGGCCGCGCGGACCGGTTCGGCGGCCGCCTTCACGGCGTCGCGCTGCTGGTCGGTGACCTCGGCGAGCTTGTGGTCGAAGGAGACCAGGGCGATCGCGACCTTCCCGTCCGGGGAGACGGCGCCGGTGGCGTACGGGTCGGGCACCGCGGCCACGCCCGGGACGTGGGCGATCCGGCCGACGGCCTCGCCGACCGCCTTGCCCGCCCCGGGCGTCGCGATGCCGCCGGCGTCCTTGGCGACGAAGACGACCTGCGCGGAGCCGTGACCCTGCGCCGGGAAGGTGCCCTTGATCTTGTCCAGGGTGCTCTGGGCCTCGGTGCCGGGGACCTTGAACTCGTCGCTGGTCCGGCCCGCGAAGGCCCCCGCGGCCCCGCCGATCGCGATCAGCAGGGCGATCCAGACGGCCAGCACGGCTCGCCGTCTCCGGAAGCAGTAGCGGCCCAGCCGATACAGGTACGTGGCCATGGGTTCCCTCGGTCGGATCGTCGGACAGGCGGCTGCCTGAGCGGACCCCTCCCACGGTAGACCCAAGTTTGTCGAGTGACAAAGTTGGACGACAAAATCGTTCGACGCAGTTCACCGACACAGTTGCCCGACCATGGCGCTACCCTGGCTGAATGGCTCATGTCCCCGCCTCCGAACGCCGACCACAGCTGGTCCGGGCCGCAATCGACCTGATGACCCGGGAAGGGGTCGCCGCCGGCAGCACCCGCGCGATCGCAGCCGAACTGGGCGTGGCACAGGCGACGGTGCACTACACCTTCGGCACCAAGAAGGACCTCTACCGGGCCGTCGTCGAGGAGGTGGCGGCCCAGTTCATCGGCCAGGTGCGCGCCGCGTCCCCGGGCGACGGCCCGTTCGGCGAGCAGGTGCGCACCCTGGTGCACGCGCTCTGGGAAGCCGCCACCGGCGAGGACGGGCGCTGCGTGCTGCTCAGCGAGTTCTCGGCACTGGCGATGCGCGACCCGGACGTGCAGGAGATCATGCTCGGGCTGGACCACGCGATCGAGGGCACCGCCACCGAGATGCTCGCCGCCCTCGCGACCGACCACGGACTGACCCTGGCCATGCCCGCCCACGAGATCGCCGTCCACTTCCTCAGCGGCTTCGACGGCCTGACGGCCCGCCACCTCACCCGGCACGCCTCCGGCGAGCCCGCCGACCCGGACACCCTGCGGGCGCTGGACCTGCTGGTGGCCACGACGGTCGGACTCTGCCTGGGCGCCCCGGCCACGGTCGGCCGCGGCACCTGACGCCGTTCACCGTAGGCAGGCCCTAGGCGACGATCCGGACCGGCAGTTCGACCAGCACCTCGCGCAGCGCGGCCGCGAAGCGCTCGTACTCCGCGCTGCGGGCCGAGCCCGGGCGGGTGGCCAGCCCGATCCGGCGGCCCGGCGCCGGATCGGCGAAGCGGACGGCGGCCAGCCGGTCGGTGCGGCCGGCCTCGACCTCCAGCGCGGTCGCGGGCAACAGGGTCACCCCGAGGCCCCCGGCGACCAGTTGGACCAGGGTGGACAGCCCGGCCGCGCGGGTGGTGGAGCCGACCGGGTCGGCGCCGACCTCACGGCAGATGTCCAGCGCCTGGTCGCGCAGGCAGTGACCCTCCTCCAGCAGCAGCACGTCCAGGTCGAGCAGCACGTCACGCGGGACGTCGATCCGCCCGGCGAGCGGGTGCCCGGGCGGGGCGACCAGGACGAAGTCCTCGTCGAACAGTGGGATGTCCCGGGTCGGCGAGGCCCCGCCGGCCGGCAGCGCGAGCAGCAGTACGTCCAGCCGCCCGGCGGCCAGGCCCTCCAGCAGCGAGGGGGTGCGCTCCTCGTGGACGTGCAGCTCCAGCTCCGGGAACCGGTCGCGCACCAGCTTCAGCACCAGGGGCAGCAGGTAGGGCGCGACGGTCGGGATCACGCCCAGGTGCAGCGGCCCGGTGAACGGCCGGCGGGCGGCCTCGACCTCCTCGGTCAGCGCCTGGAGGGAGGCCAGCACCCGACGGGCGTGCTCGCGCACCCGCTCCCCCAGCGGGGTGACAATCACCTTGCGCGTCGTACGCTCGACCAACTGCGCGCCCAGCGACTCCTCCAGCGCCGCGACCGCCCCGGACAGCGCCGGCTGGCTGGTCCCGGTCGCGGCGGCGGCCTCCCGGAAGTGCCGGTGCTCGGCCACCGCGACGAACGCCCTGAGCTGGGCGACCGTCGGCATCCGCGGGCTGCGGACCGAGGCGCCCGCCACAGCCGGATCGGACTTGGCGGCGGTGGACCTGCGGGCGGCGGGCCGGGACGTGGGCGTTTCAGTACTGATAGCAATCTCCGATCAGACACATCCAGTGTAGCTATTTCCCTGATCAGTCCACGATGTGGAATCGTGGGGCGTGTCCGGAATCCGGACGAAACTCCCCTCAGCCTCATGTTCTGGAGAAGCGAACGTGCTCACGATCGGTGACAAGTTCCCCGAGTTCGACCTCAAGGCCTGCGTTGACCTGGACGCCGCGAGCGCCTTCGCCGACATCAACCACAAGACCTACGAGGGCAAGTGGAAGATCGTCTTCTTCTGGCCGATGGACTTCACCTTCGTCTGCCCGACCGAGATCGCCGCGTTCGGCAAGCTGAACGACGAGTTCGCCGACCGTGACGCCCAGATCCTCGGCGTCTCCGGCGACTCCGAGTTCGTGCACCACGCCTGGCGCAAGGACCACAAGGACCTGCGCGACCTGCCGTTCCCGATGCTGGCCGACATCAAGCACGACCTGATGCGCGCCTGCGGCGTCGAGGGCGAGGACGGCACCGCCCAGCGCGCCGTCTTCATCGTCGACCCGAACAACGAGATCCAGTTCGTCATGGTGACCGCCGGCTCCGTCGGCCGTAACCCCAAGGAGGTCCTGCGGGTGCTGGACGCCCTGCAGACCGACGAGCTGTGCCCGTGCAACTGGAACAAGGGCGAGGACACCCTCGACGCCCAGGCCCTCCTGGCGGGCTGACCCCATGGCCCTCGACGACCTCAAGGCCGCCCTCCCGGACTACGCCAAGGACCTCAAGCTCAACCTGGGCTCGGTCATCGGCAACTCCGACCTCCCCGCCCAGCAGCTCTGGGGCACCGTGCTGTCCTGCGCGATGGCCACCCGCAGCCCCGGCCTGCTGCGTGAACTGGAGCCCGAGGCCAAGGCCAACCTCTCCCCGGAGGCGTACACCGCCGCCAAGGGCGCGGCCGCGATCATGGGGATGAACAACGTCTACTACCGGACGCTGCACCTGCTCTCCGACAAGGAGTACAGCACGATGCGCGCCGGTCTGCGGATGAACATCATCGGCACCCCGGGCGTCGAGAAGGTCGACTTCGAGCTCTGGTGCTTCGCGGTCTCGGCCATCAACGGCTGCGGCCAGTGCCTCGACTCGCACGAGGCCGTCCTGCGCAAGGCCGGCGTCGATCGCGAGGTCATCCAGGCCTCCATGAAGATCGCCGCCGTCCTGCAGGCCGTGGCCGGCGTCCTCGACTCCGAGGCCGCCCTCGCCTGACACACCCGGCACCCCGCTGACGGGCCCCTCCGCCTCCGGAGGGGCCCGTCAGCGTTTCCCCACCCCGGGCATTCCCAACTCCGCTACCGCGCAAGGCGATCCGCGCACGACACATTCGGCCCGAGGGGGGAACCGAGTTGTCCGACCATCCGGAGAGCGGTGGGGGCGTCCAGATCAACGCGTGCTGTCCGGCCGGATGGGCTAGTCCGTGGCGGGCTCCGCCGCCGGAGCCGCCGGAGCAGGCCGGGCCGGCTGAGTCGCCGGCTGGGTCGCCGCCGTGCGTTCGGCGGCTTCGCGGGCGGCTTCGAGGGCGGTGAAGACGGCCTGGCCGGCCTCGTTGCGGCGGCGGAGATGGGTGATCACGGTGTTGGTGACGGCGATCAGCGGGACGGCGACCACCGCGCCGCCGATGCCGCCGATGATGCTGCCGGCCGCGACGCCGAGGACCACGCCGAGGGGGTGGACCCGGACGGCCCGGCCGAGGATCAGCGGCTGGAGGATGTGGCTCTCGATCTGCATCACCGCGATCAGGACCAGCAGCACCATCAGCGCCGTCCACGGCCCCTGGGTGACCAGGGCGATCAGGACCGCGACGGTGCCGGTGATCAGGGCGCCGACCAGCGGGACGAAGGCGCCCAGGAAGATGATCACGGCCAGCGGCACGGCCAGCGGGACGCCGAGCAGCTCGATGCCGGTACCGATGCAGACCGCGTCGATGAAGGCCACGCCGACCGTGCCGCGCACGTACGCGGTGAGGGTGATCCAGGCCTTGGGGCCGGCGCCGGCCATCGCGAAGCGGGAGTGCCGGGGCAGGCCGCGCAGCGCCCAGTTCCAGATCTTCGCTCCGTCGTAGAGGAAGAAGAAGGTGGTGAAGAAGGTCATCAGCAGCGCGGTCAGCACCTCGACGGCGATCTGCGCGCCGGTGATCGAGGCCGAGGTGAGCTGGTCGGTGTTGGTGGTGATGGCCTTGGTGATCTGGTTGGCGAAGTCGGTGATCTGCTGCTGGGTCAGGTGCAGCGGTCCGGTGACCAGCCAGTCCCGCAGCTGGTTGACGCCGGTCTTCACCTGGTTGGTGACGTCCGGCAGGTTGGTGGTCACCTGCCAGACCACGAACCAGCCGACCAGCCCGATCCCGGCCAGACCGCTCAGGAACACCCCGCCCGCCGCGAGTGAGCGCGGTACGCCGTGCCGGCGCAGCCAGGAGACCGAGGGCTCCAGCAGCGCGGTGATCAGCAGCGAGGCCAGCACCGAGAATGCGACCAGCCGCAGCATGTCGACGACGTAGAAGACGACGTACAGCGCGGCGCCGAGCAGCAGCAGCCGCCAGGTCGACTCGGCGGCCACGCGCAGTCCCCAGGGCACCGCCTCGGCGGGGGTGGCGGGCCGGCCCGGGTGGTACTCCCGACCGAGCCCGACGTTCGCGGCGTTCGCGGCGTTCGCGGCCGGTGCGGGCGGAGCGACCGGGGCCGCCGCCGCGGGCACGGTGGCCGTGACCGTCGCGTTCTCGACGGGTTCGGCGGCCGGGTCGGCCCGCGGTACCGGGACCGGTCCGGGCACCTCGGCGAGGGCCAGGGCGGGAAGCTCGTGCGGGTCGGCCGCCATCGCGGCGCGTCGGCGCCGTTCGATCACGGCGGCCGCGCTTGCCACCACGGCCATGCCCTTGGCCACGGCCTTGAAGGCCTTTCCGCCCCGCGCCATCCTCGCTACCGCCGCTTCCCCGCTGTGTCCGCCGAGACCGGCGGTACGCCGTGGGTCCCGCCACGGCCGTCAGGGATGACGCTACCCGGCGGGGGCCGGACGAGTCCGCCCCCAGGGGGTTCGATTCGATCTCCTCATTCCTCGTCCTTGGACAAATCGCAGCATTACCGGTGGTTTCGTCCACACGCCGCTGGGGAGGAGTCCGAACGGGACACGCGGGTCGTCCCGCTCGTCCCAGTCGAGCCAACCGCCGGCGGACCGGCCGGTGCGGGAAGCAACCAGGACCCCTTCCCGCGCCCCGCGTCCGCACCCAGGACCGCACCGCCCGCGGGCGCACTGGTCAGCGCAGCCCGGGCGGCGCGGCCCGCCTTTCCCGCCACCCGCCCCCCGGCGACATCGCGACGGGGAAACGCCACGGCCCCCGGCCGCTCGTCGAACGGGACGAGCGGCCGGGGGCCGTGCGGGGTGCGCCGCCCGGGGGCGGCGGCCACCTTCAGAGCAAAGGGCGCCCTAGTACCAGCTGTGGGCCTGCCAGAACGACCAGGCGCCGCAGGGACTGCCGTAGCGGTCGTTCATGTAGTTGAGGCCCCACTTGATCTGGGTGGCCGGGTTGGTGCGCCAGTCGGCGCCGACCGAGGCCATCTTGGAGCCGGGCAGCGCCTGGACCAGGCCGTACGCGCCGGAGCCGCTGTTGGTCGCGGTGTAGTCCCAGCCGCTCTCGCGCTTCACGATCTGGCTGAAGCACTGGAACTGGGTGTCGTTGCCGACGATCTGCCGGGCCATGTCCTGGACGGAGCCGGGGCTGACCGAGACGGGCGGCGCGCTGTTGTCCACCGCGGTCATCGCCGAACGCGCCTTGGAGCGGTTGGCGGCGGCGTCGGCGGCGGCGCGCTGGTCGGCGGCGGCCTTGGCGGCCTTGTCCGCGTCAGCCTTCGCCTGGGCGTCGGCCTTCGCCTGGGCGTCCGCGGCGGCCTTCTGGCGCGCGGCCTCCTCGGCGGCCTTCTGCTCGGCAGCGGCCTTGGCGGCGGCGTCGGCGGAGGCCTGCTGGGCGGATGCCTGCTGGCCGATGTTGTCACTGATGGTCTGCGCCTGGGCGCCAGAGGGGACTTCGGCAAGCAGGGTCGCGCCGGCGACGTCGACCGTCTGCATGGTCTTGCCCTCGCTGCCCGAGGCCATACCCACGACGGCACCGACAGCGGTGACGGCGGTGGCGGAGGCCACAGCAACTCCCCGGACCGAGATCCGAGTCACATGGTTTCCTTCCAGCATCGCCCATGCGTGACCGTACGGGCGCAACATGCCCCTTGGCGCGGACCTCCGCAGATGCTCTGGTCACGGGAGGTGCTGGCCCGGCGTCCGGCCGAGGTGAGGCGACCGGGCGTTGGAATCGGGCGGCGTACGGCTCATCGGTCTTCAATTGTGCGTCCACCGACCGGAGTTGGCGGACTTTCCGGGGCCGGACCTCCGGGGTCCGGAAGCCCTGCCGCGCCGTACGCGGGGCCTGACAGAACCCTCACCATGCCGTACCGGGCACTGTCGACGCAATTCCCGCTCACGTGGCGCATGTCACATTCGCCGTACGGGAGTTCTTCGGACAGAAAGCACTCGATGTGATGAATGGGACGGGGCCCGATCCGCCAGGAACGGGCCCCGCACCGCGAGTTGACCTCATTGTCCGACTATGTCTAGGTCAGGGACGATTCACGGGTGGATGTCCTCCAGCATCTCCGTGACCAGCGCCGCGATCGGCGAACGCTCCGAGCGCGTGAGCGTGATGTGAGCGAAGAGCGGATGACCCTTCAGCTTCTCCACCACCGCCACCACACCGTCGTACCGGCCGACCCGGAGGTTGTCCCGCTGCGCCACGTCGTGGGTGAGCACCACCCGCGAGCCCTGGCCGATCCGGGACAGCACCGTCAGCAGGACGTTCCGCTCCAGCGACTGGGCCTCGTCCACGATCACGAAGGCGTCGTGCAGCGAGCGCCCCCGGATGTGGGTCAGCGGCAGGACCTCCAGCATCCCCCGGGCGATGACCTCCTCGATCACGTCCGGGGTGGTGACGGCGGACAGGGTGTCGAAGACCGCCTGCGCCCAGGGGCCCATCTTCTCCGCCTCGGTGCCCGGCAGGTAGCCGAGTTCCTGGCCGCCGACCGCGTACAGCGGCCGGAAGACCATCACCTTGCGGTGCTGCCTCCGCTCCAGCACCGCCTCCAGCCCCGCGCACAGCGCCAGCGCCGACTTCCCGGTGCCGGCCCGGCCGCCCATCGACACGATGCCGATGTCCGGGTCGAGCAGCAGGTCCAGCGCCACCCGCTGCTCGGCACTGCGACCGCGCAGCCCGAACGCCTCGCGCTCACCGCGCACCAGCCGGACCCGCCCGTCGCCGGCGACCCGGCCGAGCGCCCGGCCGCGCTCCGAGGTGAGCACCAATCCGGTGTGGACCGGCAGCTCGGCGGCCCCGTCGATGTCCACCGCGGCGTCATGGCCGGCCGCGAACAGGGCGTCCACCTGGTCGGCCGCGACGTGCAGCTCGGACATGCCCGTCCACCCGGAGGTGATCGCGAGCTCGGCACGGTACTCCTCGGCGAGCAGGCCCACCGAGCTGGCCTTGATCCGCAGCGGGAGGTCCTTGGAGACGACGGTGACGTCGTAGCCCTCGGCCTGCAGGTTGCGGGCGACCGCAAGGATCCGGGTGTCGGCCTCGCCGCCGCCGGCCCGGTAGCCGACCGGCAGTATCGAGACATCCGAGTGGTTGAGCTCGACCCGGATCGTCCCGCCGAGTTCGCCGACCGGGATCGGCTCGTCGAGCCGGCCGTGGCGGATGCGGTAGTCGTCGAGCAGTCGCAGCGCCTGGCGGGCGAAGTAGCCCAGCTCCGGGTGGTGCCGCTTGGCCTCCAACTCGGTGACGACCACCACCGGGAGGACGACCTCGTGCTCCTCGAAGCGGGTCATGGCGAGAGGGTCCGCCAGGAGCACGCTGGTGTCGAGAACGTACGTGCGCCGGTCTGGTGTCCGGCGGCTCTTGGAACTGACCACTAGGCCTCCAGAGCGGATGACCCTGCGTCATCCGCGGCATGCCGGCCCCCGCTGCCCCGGTGGCCTCGGGGCCGGACTGACTGGAGTATTCCCAGGCGAGGAGCGGTGCATTCGCGCCCCCGGCGAACTGACGGATCATTGCCGGTGAACGTTTGGCCTCGCGCGCAGCCCGGGTAGGCCAGCCCTACGGCGGTCATTTCCGGGGGCTGGGGCCCAGGGGCGGGCCTAGAGCCCCATCCGCCGGTGCCGCTCCTCGAACGCGCGCAGGGCGCGCAGGAAGTCGACCTTGCGGAAGGCCGGCCAGTAGGCCTCGCAGAAGTAGAACTCGCTGTGGGCGCTCTGCCAGAGCAGGAAGCCGGAGAGGCGCTGCTCGCCCGAGGTGCGGATGATCAGGTCCGGGTCGGGCTGGTTGCGGGTGTAGAGGTGCTCGGCGATGTGCTCGACGGTCAGGATCTCGGCCAGTTCCTCGATCGGGGTGCCGCGGCCGGCGTGCTCCTGGAGCAGCGAGCGGACGGCGTCGGCGATCTCGTGCCGGCCGCCGTAGCCGACCGCGACGTTGACGGTGATGCCGTCGATCGCGGCGGTCTCCTCGGCCGCGCGCTTGAGCACGTCGGCGGTGTGCTGCGGGAGCAGGTCCAGCGCGCCGACCGGGTTGACCCGCCAGCGGCGGGCGGCGGCCAGGCCGGTGACGGCGTCCTCGATGATGCCGAGCAGCGGGACCAGTTCGTCGGCCGGACGGTCCAGGTTGTCGGTGGAGAGCATCCACAGGGTGACGACCTTGACGTGGGTCTCGTCGCACCAGCCGAGGAACTCGCTGATCTTGTCGGCGCCGCGCTGGTGGCCGTACGCGGTGGAGCCGCCGGCGGCCTTGGCCCAGCGGCGGTTGCCGTCCAGGATCACGCCGATGTGGTGCGGGGTTCGGCCGAGGTGGACCTCGACCCGGCGGCCGTACAGCCGGTACATCCCGCCCAGCAGGGTGCGCAGCCCCGGCGTCCGTTCGGCGACATCGCGCAGACCCATTTCTCCCGGCCCCTCCGTGCTCGTTCAGCTGGTGCGTCACCGCACCGGCGCAGCCTACTCCCGCGCGCTGGCGCACGGTAAAGCCGCAGGTAGCGGTCTGGTCACGGTCCTGTACGAAGTCTGTCGTGGCGCGCGTGTCCGGGGGGCCGCCGGGCCGAAACCGCATGGACACGGAACGGTCTCCGAATCCTTAAGGAATCCGTAAGCCGACTGTCCGATGCTTGACGACCGGCAATGGTCTAGTCCAACTTTTGACCCGGGGCGACAGGTTCCCCCGCGTCCCGCAAGGCTCACCCCGGACCTCCCCTCCCCCACACGCGGCCGCCGCGCCCCCCACCGCGGCGGCCGCTCCTCCCCCAGGAGCGTCGCCCCATGGCCCGTACGCCGAACCAGCCCGCCCACCAGCGCCGGCGCAGCCCCCTCCCGGCCGTCGCGGCCGGTGCCACCGCCCTCGCCCTGACCGGCGGCGGCCTCGCCCTCTTCGCCGGCGGCGCCAGCGCGGCGGTCGGCAACCTGGTCACCAACGGCGGCTTCGAGAGCGGACTGGGCGGCTGGTCCTGCAGCGGCGCCGCGACCACGGTGCCCTCGCCGGCCCGCTCCGGCACCGGCGCGCTGCAGGCCACCCCGGGTGCGGGCGACACGGCCGAGTGCACCCAGACCATCAGCGTGCTGCCCAACACCAGCTACACCCTGAGCGCCTGGGTGCAGGGCTCCTACGTCTACCTCGGCGCGCGCGGCACCGGTGGCACCGACCCGTCCACCTGGTCGAACCAGAACAGCTGGAACCAGCTGTCCACCACCTTCACCACCGGGGCGAACGCCACCAGCGTCACGGTCTACCTGCACGGCTGGTACGGGCAGAGTGCCTACCTCGCCGACGACGTCGCGCTGGTCGGCCCGGGCGGCACCCCCACCCCGTCGCCGACGGCCACGCCCACCCAGACGCCGACCCCGACCCCGACGGCCACCGCCACCCCCACCGCGACGCCCACCCAGACCACCACGCCGACCCCCACGGCCACCCCGACCACCCCGCCGGCCACCGGCCTGCCCGCCCACGTGGTCACCGGCTACTGGCAGAACTTCGACAACGGCTCGACCCCGCAGCGCCTGAGCGACGTGCAGAACGCGTACGACATCATCGCGGTCTCCTTCGCCGACGCCGTGCCGACCCAGACCGGCGCGATCAGCTTCACCCTGGACCCGGGCCTGTCCAAGGCGCTCGGCGGCTACACCGACGCCCAGTTCCGCGCCGACATCAAGGCCAAGCAGGCGGCCGGCAAGAAGGTCATCCTCTCCATCGGCGGCCAGAACGGCGCGATCACCGTCGGCGACGCCACCGCCGGGGCCAACTTCGCCAACAGCGCCTACGGGATCATCAAGGACTACGGCTTCGACGGCATCGACGTCGACCTGGAGAACGGCGTCCAGGCCGGCCCGCTCGGCGACGCGCTGCACGCCCTGCAGGCCAAGGTCGGCCCCGGCTTCGTGCTGACCATGGCCCCCGAGACCATCGGGATGTACAGCACCTCCGGCGCCTACTTCCAGCTGGCGCTGAACACCAAGGACATCCTGACCGTCGTCAACACCCAGTTCTACAACTCGGGCGGCATGAACGGCTGCGACGGCAAGGTCTACAACCAGGGCACCATCGACTTCATCACCTCGCAGGTCTGCACCCACATCCAGGGCGGCCTGCGGCCCGACCAGGTCGGCATCGGCGTCCCCGCCTCCGGCAAGGCGGCCGGCGGCGGCTACGTCGACCCGTCGGTGGTGAACAACGCGCTGAACTGCCTGGCCACCGGCAACAACTGCGGCAGTTTCGTGCCGCCGGCCAAGTGGCCCACCATCCGGGGCGCGATGACCTGGTCCACCAACTGGGACGCCAACAACGGCAACGCCTTCTCCGACGCGGTCGGCCCGTTCGTCCACAAGATGCCGTGAGGCCCTCCGGGACGTAACTCCCCTCGGCGCGCAGCTCCTTGAGGGTGGGGCCCGCGCACCGACGGCGGGGCCCGTCGTACCGACTCCGGTACGACGGGCCCCGTCCGCTATCCGGCCAGTACCGCGACGAGGGCGCCGAGCAGCAGGAACGGGCCCACCGGAACGTCCCGTCCGCGCACCTTGCGGCGGCGGGCCAGCGCGGCGACGACCAGCAGGGTGGCCCAGAGCCCGGCGAGCACCAGCGCGGCGAACAGCCCGGCGAGCGCGACCGGCCAGCCGTACCAGCCCAGCAACCCGCCCAGGGCGAACCCGAGCGGGGAGTCCCCGGGGCCCAACGCCTTCGCCCAGACGGCGAGTTCGAGCAGCATCCCGACGGTCAGCGCGGCCAGCAGGCAGCGCACCAGCACCCCGGGGCGCCCCTCGGCCAGGGCCGCCACCGTCAGCAGTACGGCCACCCCGGCGAGCAGCGCCAGGTTCAGCAGGTGCGGCAGCCGGCGCACCCGCGCGTCCACGAAGCCGAGTGCCACGCCGAGCGCGCCCGCCCAGCCCAGGGCCATCGTCTGCGGCCCGTCCGCCGCGTACGCCACCGCGACCGCGACCGCCGCCGCGACCGCCTCCACCGTCCCGGCGCCGGCGCCCAGCCTCCCCCGGCAGCCCGGGCAGCGCCCGGTCGGCGGCAGCAGTCGCACCGCGCGCCCGCACAACGGGCAGGCCTCGCACCAGGGTTCGCCCTCGGGCACGGCAAAGTAGGCGATCAGCCCGCGCAACGGCGGGGCCACCAGGAGTCCGACCAGCACCGCCGCGGTCATGACCGGTACCACCGGCGCACCTCCTCCTCGATCCGACGCACCGGCCACATCCTCCCGCGCCGGGCGACCGGGCAGTGTGCCGTCCGTCTCGTTCCGAGCGGAATCCAGCACGAGCTCCTCACATACAGGACCATTTAGGACATTCGGCCACCGGTTTGGAAGGCGGTCGAACGCCGCCGCCTGTCGATCCAAGGAGGCCGCTCGGGGCGCGTTCACCCGTGTCCCAGGACACCCGACGCGTGCCCCTAAAGTAAGCAGGCATGCAGGTCATCCAGTCCAGCAAGCTCGCCAATGTCTGTTACGACATTCGCGGCCCGGTACTCGACGAGGCGATGCGGCTGGAGGAACAGGGCCACCGCATCCTCAAGCTCAACACCGGCAACCCGGCCACCTTCGGCTTCGAGGCGCCCCCGGAGATCCTCCAGGACATCCTGCGCAACCTCGGGAACGCGCACGGGTACGGCGACTCCAAGGGCCTGCTCTCCGCGCGCCGCGCGGTGGTCATGCACTACGAGGACCGCGGCCTACACGGGCTCTCCGTCGACGACGTCTTCCTCGGCAACGGCGTCTCCGAGCTGATCCAACTGGCCATGACCGCGCTGCTGGACGACGGCGACGAGGTGCTCGTCCCGGCGCCGGACTACCCGCTGTGGACCGCCTCGGTCTCGCTGGCCGGCGGCACCGCCGTGCACTACCGCTGCGACGAGCAGGCCGAGTGGTACCCGGACCTGGCCGACATCGAGGCCAAGGTCACCGACCGGACCCGGGCCATCGTGGTGATCAACCCGAACAACCCGACCGGCGCGGTCTACCCGCGCGAGGTGCTGGAGGGCATCGTCGAGATCGCCCGCCGGCACCAGCTGGTGGTCTACGCGGACGAGATCTACGACAAGATCCTCTACGACGACGCCGAGCACGTCCCGCTGGCCACCCTGGCCCCGGACCTCTTCTGCGTCACCTTCAACGGGCTGTCCAAGGCCTACCGGGTCGCGGGCTTCCGCTCCGGCTGGATGGTGCTCTCCGGCGACCGCAACCGCGCCCACAGCTACGTCGAGGGCCTGACCGTGCTGGCCTCGATGCGGCTGTGCGCCAACATGCCCGCCCAGCACGCGGTGGCCGCCGCGCTCGGCGGCCGACAGTCGATCCGCGACCTGGTGCTGCCCGGCGGTCGGCTGCTGGCCTCCCGCGACGCGGCGTACGAGCTGCTGAACCAGATCCCGGGGGTCAGCTGCGTCAAGCCCAAGGGCGCGCTGTACGCCTTCCCGCGGCTGGACCCGAAGGTCTACAAGATCAAGGACGACGCCCAGATGGTGCTGGACCTGCTGCGCTCCCAGCGCATCCTGCTGGTCCAGGGCACCGGCTTCAACTGGCCCGAGCCGGACCACTTCCGGCTGGTCACACTGCCCCGGGCGGAGGAGATCACCGACGCGGTGACCCGGATCGGCGACTTCCTCAGCGGCTACACCCAGCCGTGAGCCCGCACGGATCCGGAAAAGCACTACGGCCGGAGTCCCGGTCCGGGCGGTCTCCTTGGTCGGGGAAAGACCGCCCGCCGGAACTCCGGCCGTCCTGTCACTCGGCGGGCGCGCGGTTCGTGCCGCGCGCCCACCTCTCGCTCGGCTGAGGCTCAGCCGAGGCGCGCGACCAGGCTCCGGTACTCGTCCCACAACTCCTTCGGGGTGTGGTCGCCGAACAGCTCCAGGTGGGCCGGCACCAGCGCGGCCTCCTGGCGCCAGATGTCGGCGTCCACGGTGAAGAGCAGGTCGAGGTCCTCCTTGGACAGCTTCAGGTCACCGAGGTCGAAGCCGTCGACCGTCGGCAGCACGCCGATCGGGGTCTCGACGCCCTCGGCCGTGCCCTCCAGCCGCTCGACGATCCACTTGAGCACGCGGCTGTTCTCGCCGTAGCCGGGCCAGACGAACTTGCCCTCGGCGTTCTTGCGGAACCAGTTGACGTAGTAGATCTTCGGCAGCTTGGTGGCGTCCGCCTGGGCGCCGACCTTCAGCCAGTGGGCGAAGTAGTCGCCCATGTTGTAGCCGCAGAACGGCAGCATCGCGAACGGGTCGCGGCGCAGCTCGCCGACGGTGCCCTCGGCGGCGGCGGTCTTCTCGGAGGCGATGTTGGCGCCGAGGAAGACACCGTGCTGCCAGTCGAAGGACTCGGTCACCAGCGGGACGGCGGTGGCGCGGCGGCCGCCGAACAGGATCGCCGAGATCGGCACACCCGCCTGGTCCTCCCACTCCGGGGCGATGGTCGGGCACTGCGCGGCCGGGACGGCGAAGCGGGCGTTCGGGTGGGCGGCCGGGGTGCCGGACTCGGGGGTCCAGTCGTTGCCGCGCCAGTCGATCAGGTGCGCCGGGGGCTCCTCGGTCAGGCCCTCCCACCACACGTCGCCGTCGTCGGTGAGGGCGACGTTGGTGAAGACGGTGTTGCCCCAGAGGGTGTCGATGGCGTTGGCGTTGGTGTCCACGCCGGTGCCGGGGGCGACGCCGAAGAAGCCGGCCTCGGGGTTGATGGCGTACAGGCGGCCGTCGGCACCGAAGCGCATCCAGGCGATGTCGTCGCCGATCGTCTCGACCTTCCAGCCCGGGACGGTCGGCTGGAGCATGGCCAGGTTGGTCTTGCCGCAGGCCGACGGGAAGGCGGCCGCGACGTACTTGACCTCACCGGACGGCGGGGTGAGCTTCAGGATCAGCATGTGCTCGGCCAGCCAGCCCTCGTCGCGGGCCATGGTCGAGGCGATGCGCAGGGCGTAGCACTTCTTGCCGAGCAGGGCGTTGCCGCCGTAGCCGGAGCCGAAGGACCAGATCTCCTTGGTCTCCGGGAAGTGCGAGATGTACTTGGTGCTGTTGCACGGCCACGGCACGTCCGCCTGGCCCTCGGCCAGCGGGGCGCCGACGGTGTGCACGGCCCTGACGAAGTCCCCGTCCTCGCCGAGCTGGTCGAGCACGGCCTGGCCCATGCGGGTCATCACGCGCATCGACACCGCGACGTAGGCGGAGTCGGTGATCTCGACGCCGTACGCGGCCAGCGGGGAGCCGACCGGGCCCATCGAGAAGGGCACGACGTACATCGTGCGGCCCTTCATCGCACCGCGGAACAGGCCCTTCTCACCCTGGAAGACCTCCCGCATCTCGGCGGGGGCCTTCCAGTTGTTGGTCGGGCCGGCGTCCTTCTCCTGCTCGGAGCAGATGTAGGTGCGGTCCTCCACGCGCGCCACGTCCGTCGGGTCCGAGGCGGCGTAGTAGGAGTTGGGGCGCTTCTCCTCGTTGAGCTTCTTGAAGGTGCCCTGAGCCACCAGCAGGTCCGCGAGGCGCTGGTACTCCTCGTCGGAGCCGTCGCACCACTCGATGCGGTCCGGCTGGGTGAGCTCGGCGATCTCGCTCACCCAAGCGAGCAGCTGCTTGTGGCGGGTGGGCGCGGATGCGCTGAGAGCAGAGATCTCGTACGACACGATCGCTCCGTTTCACGCCGACTCGGCGAGGAGGCGGCGTCGCGGGGGTCTGAGGGTGCTTGCAGCGTAGCCCCGGACTTCGGGCCTGAATGCGGCGCAGCGGCGAAATTGACGCATCTTTTACTACAGTAAGTACGATTACTAGCCAGTAACAGGTCGTTCACGCCCCGGCCGGAGTGCGCGGGGCCACACTTCAAATACTCCATAACGTCCAAGAGTGACGATCGCCACTTCATTACGCGCCAGTAACCTACGGATCCGTAGGTAACGGGTAACATGCTGTGCATGACTGCTGCCGCGCTCGCCGAGCGCCTCGCGGAGGACCCTGCCGAGAGCAGGGAGAGCAAGCCGAAGTGGCGTGGCTGGCTGCACGCCGGGATGTTCCCCGCCACGGTCGCGGCCGGGATCGTGCTGATCTGCCTGGCCGACTCCACACCCGCCAAGGTCGCCTGCGCGATCTACTCGGTCAGCGCCTGGCTGCTGTTCGGGGTCAGCGCGGTCTACCACCGCTTCGACTGGGGCCCGCGCGGGGACGCCGTGCTCCGCCGGCTGGACCACGCGAACATCTTCCTGATCATCGCGGGCACCTACACGCCGTTCACGATCCTGCTGCTCAAGGGCGACAGCCGGCAGGTACTGCTGTGGGCGGTCTGGGGCGGGGCGCTCGCCGGGATCGCCTTCCGGGTGTTCTGGGTCGGCGCGCCGCGCTGGCTGTACACGCCGGTGTACATAGCGCTGGGCTGGGCCGCCGCGTTCTTCCTGCCGGACTTCCTGCGCACCGGCGGGGTGGCCGTCCTGGTGCTGATGATCGTCGGCGGGGTGCTCTACAGCATTGGCGGCGTGGTGTACGGGCTCAAGCGGCCCAACCCCTCACCGCGCTGGTTCGGCTTCCACGAGGTGTTCCACGCCTTCACCCTCGGAGCCTTCATCGTGCAGTACGTCGGCATCTCACTGGTGGCGTACAGCACGGCCGGCTGAACCCGGCGCGTTTCGACGGGCGGTCGTGCGGTCCACGGACCGGACGGCCGCCCGTTCCGCTGTCCACGGCCACTCGTACGGGGCCCGGCCCTGCGGGCGGCGCGGGTACGGCTGGCGGTCGGCCGCGCCGGACTCCGGCTGCTGGGCCCGCGCGAGCTCGGCCGACTCCGACGCGAACTCCGGCTCGGGCTCCGGGCGCACGGCATCCGCGCCCCGCCCGCGCGCCTGCCGCGCGTCCAGCGCCTCGCGCGCCCGGCGGCAGCGCTCGCAGTGCGCCGCATCCGGGGTGCCGCGCAGCCGGCGGTGCCCGGCCGGGGAGGGCTGCCGGTGCAGCGCGCGCCAGCGGCGGCCGACGTACACCATGAGCAGCAGCACCTCGACCCCGGCGACGCCGAGGACCAGCGCGGCGCCGTTGATCAGATAGGCGGCGACCACGGCCAGCGCCGAGCTCACCACCGCGGCCGCGCCCCGCACCTGGGCACTCGCCTGCCTGTCGTCACTGTCGGCCACTTCGGCTTCCCCTTTCCCGGCGCCGGGCTCGTGGTCGGCTCCTGCCGCCCCACCCCTTCTCCGCTCTCGGCACGCGTCGGCCAGCACTGACCGATTGCCACATGCTATCTACCGACAGTCACCCGGGGCAGCCTCCAGGCGGCGAACGACAGATCAACGTTGCGTCAATTCCACGTGCGGAAGCAGCACTTCCAGGACGCATCACGGAGTGTGCCCGTGAGGTCACGCCGCTACTGTCCGGAATCATATTGACTGCCAGTCCCTTTTGAGAGTTACTGTCATTTGATAGAGACTTCCCTTCGGAGGGCCCTGGAGGTCACCGTGCCCGCCACTCCGCCCGCTACCGCCACCACCGAGGTCACCGACCCGCGCCGGTGGCTCGCCCTGGTCGCCGTCGCCCTCAGCGTCCTGGTGATCAGCTTCGACATGACGATCCTCAACGTCGCCCTGCCCACGCTGGCCTCGCAGTTACAGGCCACCACCGGACAGCAGCAGTGGATCGTCGACGCCTACACCGTGGTGTTCGCCGCCGCGATGCTCCCGGCCGGCCTGCTCGGCGACCGCTACGGCCGCCGCCGCACCCTCACCGCCGGCCTCGCCCTGTTCGGACTCGCCTCCGCCGTCGGCATGCTCACCGACTCCCCCGGCACCCTGGTCGCCGCCCGCGCCTTGATGGGCCTGGCCGGCGCGCTCGTCATGCCGATGTCCATGGCGGTCATCCCCGGACTGTTCCCGGCCGCCGAACAACGCCGGGCCACCGCGATCCTGGCCGCCGCACTCGCCGGCGGCGCCCCGCTCGGGCCGCTGATCGGCGGCTTCCTGCTCCAGCACTTCTGGTGGGGCTCGATCTTCGCGATCAACATCCCGCTGACCGCGATCGGCATCGTCGCCTGCGTCCTGCTGCTGCCGGAGAGCCGCAACCCCGCCGCGCCCCGGATGGACCTGCCCGGCACCGCGCTCGCCGCCGCCGGACTGAGCGCGCTCACCTACGGCATCATCGAGGGCGCCGACACCGGCTGGGGCGACCCGCTGGTGGTCGGCACCCTGGTCGGCTCGGTGCTCGCGCTCACCGCGCTGGTACTGCGCAGCCGCCGCCGGAGCGACCCGATGCTCGACCTCGCCCTGCTCGCCGACCGGACCTTCCGCTGGTCCTCGGTCGCGGCCACGCTGATCTCGCTCGTCCTGTTCGGCGCCTTCTTCGTGCTGCCCCTCTACTTCCAGAGCGTGCTCGGCGCGGACGCCCTCGGCTCCGGGCTGCGACTGATGCCGATGATGCTCGGCCTGCTGATCGCCGCCAGGCTCAGCGACCGGCTGGTCAGCCGGGTCGGCGCCCGTACCGTGATCACCCTCGGCCTGGCCCTGCTCGGCGGCGCCCTGCTGTTCGGCAGCCGCACCGGCGCCTCCGACGGGTACGGGCGCGCCGCGATCTGGCTCACCGTGCTGGGCCTGGGGATGGGCCTGTCGCTGATCACCGCCCAGGCCTCCGCCCTGATCACCCTGCCGCCCGCCAAGGCCGGGGTCGGCTCCGGACTGCTCCAGACCCTGCGGCAGGTCGGCGGCGCGATCGGCATCGCCGCCTTCGGCAGCCTGCTGGCCGGGGCCTACCGCGGCGCGCTGGACACCGGCGGCCTGCCGGCCGACGCGGCGCACCGAGCCGGCAAGTCGGTGGTCGCCGCCGACGCCGTCGCCCGGGCCACCGGGCGGTCGGCGCTCAGCGCCTCCGCGCACGCGGCGTACGTGCACGGGATGGGCGTGGTGCTGCTGGTCGCCGGCCTGGTCGCGGTCGTCTCGGCGGTGCTCGTCGCGGCCCGGATGCCGGCCGACCGAGCGGGCGACCAGACCGCGGACGCACCCGAACCCGCCGCCGCGGGAGATCGCCGATAATCGTCGGTATGACTCCCAAGCAGCCGACCGCGGCCCTCCCGGACGCCCCGACCAACCCGGTCCAGGCGCTGCTGGAGGCGCCGCTGTCGCTGCGCGAACGCAAGAAGCTGAAGACCCGGCAGACCATCCGCCGCGAGGCCTACCGGCTCTTCATCGAACAGGGCTACGAGAACACCACGGTCGAACAGATCGCCACCGCCGCCGAGGTCTCGCCGTCCACCTTCTTCCGCTACTTCGCCACCAAGGACGACCTCGTCCTCTCGGACGAGTACGACCCGGCGATGGTCTCCGCCCTGCTGGCCCGCCCCGCCGACGAGCCCTTCCTCACCTCCTGCCGGGAAGCCCTCATCGGCCTGATCCGCGCCCTGCTCCAGCACGAGCGCCAGGAGCTGCTGACCCGGATGCGGCTGGTCACCGAGGTCCCCGCGCTGCGCGCCGGACTGGACCGCTCCGGCAACAGCCCGCGGGACCTCTACATCACCGTCCTCACCCGACGGGCCGGCGTCGAGGAGCCCACGTACGAGATGCGGGTCACCGCCGCCGCCATCGGCGCCGCCACCACCGAGGCCGTCCTGCAGTGGGCCGCGGGCGACGGCCGGGAGGACATCGCGGACCTGGTCGACCACACCTTCGCCCTGCTCGGGAGCGGCTTCGCCGGGGTGTGAGCCCCGACCTGCGGGAAAGCGGGGCCCGGCCCGACCGGCCGGACCCCGCTCGGTGTCAGCGGGTGCTCCGCCTGACTGGGAGCAGTGGAGGTCAGTGCGACCAGTACGGGTCGTCGACGGGGTCACGCCTGGCACCGGGCGACGTTCTGGCGAGCGGGGACACTGGTTCGTACTCATCGGCGGGCTGGTACAGCGCCCCATAGACCTCTGCGCTGAACGTCAACAGATAGGTTGAATCCTGCTGCGCCCTCGCGAGGAACGTCAGGAACGTCTCACCATCCAGCTCTCCGACCCCCCTCACGGACTGGATCTCATCAGAGGGATCCGATCGATGGGCGACTCGGTTCCCGAGTGCCTTCCAGGCCTGGGTCACCTGGTCCATCAGGACCAGCAGTTTCGCCCGCGAGATCACGGTACGAACGGTGACGATCTCGGTGACAGTCGATCCCATGCTCGGCTCGCCGTCCCAAAGATCGCGCTCCCTCTCCACCTCGAACTCAGCCCCCGTGTAGGTGAGTGAGGGCGATATCCCGTTCATGGTGGCGCGCACGGCATGGTCGATCCGGCCCTTCGCCTCGCCATCCCCCAACCGGCCTGATCGATCCGCCAGCGCCAACGGCCCGTACCCGTTGACGAAGAGCACCGAGCCGACGGCCACCATGATGACGAACGACAGCACGATCGAACCGATCACCTTCCCTCGGGCCGTCATCGGCCCTCAGTCAGATGAACGTCATCGGGCTTGCCTGAGACGATCGCGGCGACGTTGCCCAGCGAGGGACCGCCCGTCTCCGGGGCCAGGTACTTGGTGTGCATCCCGAAGTCCACCCAGCTCCACGACTTGCTCCAGCCGTCGACGGTAAACCGCTTGGCTCCGAACGAGTCGCTCGACGGGTCCCTCCCGTACCAGAGGTCGTGCGGGTCAGACCCGACCACCCCGCCAAAGGGCCAAGGCACCGACGCGGCCGCCGCCGAGGGAATCTGAGTGACCGGGTCGTTGTTGCTGCACCTGCCCACACATGGCCGGCGGGCATCCCCAGGTCCGAAGCATGCTTCACGCCGACGCCAGGACTTCCGATGATCACCACGTCGTCCGGCAGCGTGTAGTTTCCATGGTGGGCGGCCATCTTCGTGGCCTGTCCGACCAGGAGCGAGCCGTAGCTGTGCCCCACCGAGGTGATGTGTGGACACTGGCCGCTCGTGTTGGCCGCCCGGAGTCCGGTGACGAACCTCGCGTAATCGGGCGCGCCGTTCAACGCCTGCTTGGGCGTGGTCGCCCTGATGTCGATGTCGGGTGGGTCGTAGCCGAGCCAGATGACGGACGCCACCGATCCACCGGGCTTGACCTTCTTGTTGGCCTCCCGCCAGACGTTCAGCGCGTTCTCCGCCTCGTTGGTGCCGGGTGTGGTACCCGGCTTCGCCGGGCCGAGCGAGTCGGGGGTGGTGGTGATGCCGGGCACGTACGACGAGATGTCGGTGGCGGTGTCGGGGTTGCCGAAGGAAAGGATCGCGCGGCCCTGGCCTTCGGTGTCGATGCCGATCAGGTACGTGTGCGGCCTACCGTCCGTCGCCCTGGCATCCTGGTCGAGGCGGTCCCAGATGGGCCTGAGCTTCTTGTACTCCGCGTCCTCTTCCTTCGTCCGGTCCTTCTTGTCCTTGAGTTCGTTCATCCGCTTGTCCAGGTACCGCCGGTTGACCTGGTCCCGCACCTCCGCCGGGATCCCGTCCAGGTTCCCGATGTTCTCCGGGTGGTGGTCGATGAACCACTGGCGCCCGTCCGGGCCGAGGTTGTTCCACCAGCTGTTGACCTCCGTCGGAGGCGCCCCCACGGCTGGCATGTCCCTCAGGTAGGGCGCGCCCGGACCGCTCGCCGCCTTCTGGTCGGCCTCGGCGACCGCGAGCGTCAGGCCCGACTTGCTGGTGGCGTGCTGGGTGAAGCCGTTGAGCAGTCCGGCCAGTGCCTGGTCGGCCGCGCTCGCCTCGGTGATGGCGGCGCCGATCCGCCTGGAGATGTCCTCGGCCGCGGCCTTCTGCTTCCCGTCCTGGCCCGCGTCCACCGGTCCGCTCGACGCGGGCCAGCTCACCGTCCCGTCGTCGCTGACTGTCAGACCCTTGGTGCCGGCATCCAGGACGGCCTGCCGGAGCTTCGACTGGGCGAGCGCGAAGAGGTCCGCGTAGTCCCGCAGGGTCTGGCCGATCGAGGCCAGTTCGGTCTCGGCGGCGTGGAGCTGGGTGGTGGTCGCGTCCAGCGAGGGGATCGCGGCGTCGGCGGCCGGTCCGCTCCAACCGGACCCGTGCACCCGGTCTGTGGTGCCGCTCTTCCAGTCGGAGGTGTGCTGCGCGTACGCCTTGTGCAGCGCGTCGTACGCGTCCCCCGCCGCGTGCAGGTCCTCCGGCTTGACGTTCTTCAAGCTCGTGAAATCGAGGCGGCTCGCCCCCGCCTTCTGGCCTGGATCAGCCATGAGTGTTCCCCCCGATACTCGGCGCTACCATAACCTCTACGACTGCCACAGTGACACCGGGGGACATGATGGCTGACGGCAAGGGATTCACGGTCAAGCCCGGCGAGTTGACCGCCGCCGGCAACAACGCGGTGACGGTGGCCGGGAAGGTCCCCGAGGAAACCGCGAAGCTGGCGGAGCCGAGCGCCAAGGCGGCCGGGAGCCTGGCCGGTTGGCAGAGCGGGGCGGCGCTGACGGGGTCCAGCAGCGCCTGGAAGGCGCTGCTGGACGGGCTCTCCAATGACATGAAGTCGGCCGGGGGCAACCTCATCAGCTGTGCGCAGACGTACCTGAATGCCGACCACCTGCCGCCGCCCACCACGACGGCGGCTTCCGATCCCTTCGACACCAAGGTGGCCGGCGTGACCGGTGGACACCTGACCAAGAACGCATAACTCCCCTACCGCGCCTCGAAGTCCAGGACCACGGCGTCCTCCACCGCCCGGTACCCGATCTGCTGGTAGATCGAGTTGCTGATCGGATTGTCGAGGTCCGTGTACAGCAGCACCTCCTGCGCCCCCAGCCCGAGCACATGCGCGGACGCGGCCGCCGTGACGGCGCTGGCGTAGCCGTGGCCGCGGAGGTCGGCGGGGGTGTAGACCGGGCCGATGCGGGACATGCCGGCGAGGACCGGGCTGGTGCCGGCGACGGAGACGGGGCGGCCGTCGTCCGCCCAGAGGTGGAGGCCGCCGTTCGCGATCTTCTCGTCGACCGCCTTGGGCACGTCGGGCAGGCGGACCTTGACCTCGGCCAGGAACTCGTAGTACCAGCGGATCACCAGCTCGCGGTCGGCCGGTTCGGCGAGCCGGTGGCGGCCGGCCGGCGGGCGCGGCGGGTCGGTCAACTCGCCGAGCCGGTAGAGCCGTTCGCTGACACTGACGGTCCGTTCGGCACCGGTGGCGGCCGTCCAGGCCGCGCCGAAGGCGTGGGCCGCCTCGGCTCCGCCGCCGATCCCGGTCACCTCGGTGAACTCGGCTCCGGCGGCGGCCAGTCGCACCGCCAGCTCGGCCGCCACGGCTGGCGGCATGGCGGAGAGTCGGGGCGGGAAGGGCGGGGTCTGCAGGAAGGCGCCCTCGACCGGGCCGCCGTCCCCGCCACGCCACCATCCGAAGACCGGCGGGCGTTCCCCGAACACGTCGAGTCCGGCCTCGGCCAGCCGGTGGGTGATGGTGAGCAGGACGGTGTTCTCGGCCGGGCGGGCGGCCAGGAAATCGCCCGCCTGATCACGGAAGTCGTCGAGCGACGTACTGAGGGTCCAGGTCATGGCCCATGCTCGCCCCGACCGGCCTCCACCCGCCAGCGATTATTCGCCCACCAGCCGCCGTTACCCGGCCGCCGTTACCCGAGCACGGCCCCGAGCCGCTCCCCCAGCACCGCCGGCTCCGTGGTCGGCACCTCGCAGGCGAAGTGCCGGCACACGTACGCGGCGGGCGCCCCGCCGACCAGCGGCCGGTCGGCCAGCAGGGGGACTTCGGTGTCCCCCGGTTCCCCCACCGCGACGACGGCCCCCGGCGCCGTCCCCAGCAGAGCGGCCCGCCGCAGCGCCGCAGTGGCCGGGTGGCCGGCCGGGCCGACGACGGCGATCTCGCGCGGCCCGTCGAGCAGCGCTTCGGCGACGGCCAGGCCCCAGCCGATGAAGCGCGGGGCCCGCCCGGCCAGCGCTCCGACGATGCCGAGGGCGCGCTCGGCGGCGGTGCGGTGGCGGTCGGAGCCGGTGTACGCGGCGTAGCCGAGCAGGGCGCCGGCGGCGGCGGTCCAGCCGGACGGGGTGGCGTTGTCGGTCGGGTCCTGCGGGCGGCGGATGAGTTCCTCGGCGTCGTCGGCGGTGTCGTAGAGCGCGCCGGAGGCCTCGTCGGTGAAGTGCTTGAGCACGGTGTCGAGCAGCCCGCCGGCCAGTTGCAGCCAGGAGGCCTCGCCGGTGACGGCGTACAGGGCGAGGAAGCCTTCGGCGGTGTCGGCGTAGTCCTCCAGGACGCCCGCGTTGGCGCCGGCCCGGCCGTCCCGGGAGGTGCGCAGCAGCCGCCCGTCGGGGGTGAGGTGGACGGCGAGCAGCAGGTCGGCGGCGCGTTCGGCGGCGTCGACCAGGTCGGGGCGGTCCAGCAGGGCGCCGGTCTCGGCGAGTGCGGCGATGGCGAGGCCGTTCCAGGCGGCGACCACCTTGTCGTCGCGGGCCGGGGCGGGGCGGGTCGCCCGGGCCTCGAACATCCGGGCGCGGATCGTCTCGTACTCGGTGCGGCCCTCGGCGGGGTCCTCGGTGAAGTCCTCGGGGTCGGCGAGGAGTTGGAGTACGGAGGTGCCGTGTTCGAAGGTGCCGTCGGCGGTGACGGTGAACAGCCGGGCGGCGGTGGCCGCGTCGGCCGGGCCGAGCAGGTCGACCAACTGGCCCGGCTCCCACACGTAGTAGGCGCCCTCGGCGGTGGCGCCGGTCTCCTCGTCCAGGCTGTCGGCGTCCAGTGCGGAGGCGAACGCTCCTTCGGGCGTGCGGAGTTCGCGCAGCAGGAAGTCGGCGGTGGCCAGCGCGACCCGTCGGGCGAGTGCGGAGCCGGTGGCCCGCCACAGGTGTAGGTAGGCGCGCAGCAGCAGGGCGTTGTCGTAGAGCATCTTCTCGAAGTGCGGCACGATCCACTCCGCATCCACGGAGTACCGGGCGAAGCCGCCGCCGAGCTGGTCGTGGATGCCGCCGCGTGCCATCGCCTCAGCGGTGCGGACGGCCATCTCCAGTGCCGCCTCCGAGCCGGTGCGGGCGTGGTGGCGCAGCAGGAACTCGACCACCATGGCCGGCGGGAACTTGGGTGCCCCGCCGAAGCCGCCGCGGTTCTGGTCGAACTCCCGGCTGAGGGCGACCAGCGCCTGGTGCAGGTCGGCCTCGCCCGGCGGGTGGTGGGCTCCGGCCGAGTAGACGGCGGCCCGCTCGGCCAGGTCGGCCCGGATCCGGCCAGCGACCTCCCCGACCTCCTGCCGCCGGTCCCGCCAGGCGGCGTCCACGCCCTCCAGCACCTGCCGGAAGGACGGCATCCCGTGCCGGGGCTTCGGCGGGAAGTACGTGCCGAAGTAGAACGGTTCCTTCGCCGGGGTGAGGAACACCGTCATCGGCCAGCCGCCCTGCCCGGTCGCCGCCTGCACGGCCTCCATGTACACGGCGTCGACGTCCGGCCGCTCCTCCCGGTCCACCTTGACCGCGACGAACCGCTCGTTCAGGTACTCGGCGAGCCCGGCGTCCTCGAAGCTCTCATGCGCCATCACATGGCACCAGTGGCAGGCGGCGTAGCCGACGGACAGCAGCACCGGCACTCCGCGCCGCTCCGCCTCCGCGAAGGCCTCGGGCCCCCACGGCCACCAGTCGACCGGGTTCTCGGCATGCTGCAGCAGGTAGGGCGAGGTCGCGTCCGCGAGACGGTTCGGCATGCCTCCCATCCTCCCGCATCCGGGGCTACGGAACGGACCAGTGGCTGATCCCGAGGTTGGTGTCGAAGGTGCGCATCCGCCGGAGCACCTGGTCGGGAGTGGGCGCGGCGAGTTCGTCGACGATCCGGCCGTCGGCGAGGAAGACCACCCGGTCCGCGTGGCCGGCCGCGATGGGGTCGTGGGTGACCATCACGATGGTCTGACCGAGTTCCCGGACGCACCGGCGCAGCAGGTGGAGGATCTCGGCGGCGGAGCGGGAGTCCAGGTTGCCGGTCGGCTCGTCGGCGAAGACGACCCGCGGTCGGCCGACCAGCGCCCGGGCGCAGGCGACCCGCTGCTGCTGGCCGCCGGAGAGCTGGGCCGGGCGGTGGGCCAGGCGCGGTCCGAGGCCGGCCGCGTCGATCACGGTGCGCAGCCACTGCCGGTCGGGGGTGCGGCCGGCCAGGACGAGCGGCAGGGTGATGTTCTCCAGCACCGTCAGGGTGGGGATCAGGTGGAAGGACTGGAAGACGAAGCCCAGGTGGTCGCGGCGGAGCCTGGTGAGCCGGCGGTCACTCAGCCGGGCGAGGTCGGTGTCTCCGATCCGGACCGTACCCGAGGTGCAGGACTCCAGTCCGGCCAGGCACTGGAGCAGGGTGGACTTGCCCGAGCCGGACGGGCCCATGATCGCTGCGAACTCACCGGCCCGGAAGGCCACCGAGACCCGTTCCAGCGCCACCACCCGGGCGTCGCCCGCCCCGTGCACCTTGGTCAGGTCGACGGCCGCAGCGGCCGTCGGGGCGGCGGTGGCGGGGGGCCGGGGGTGGCCTCCGGGGAGGGACGGGGTCTCGGTCATGGGTGGTGCTCTCCTCGACTGGGCGCGGGCGAAGGTTCAGGGCTGCGGTCCGGCCGGGCCGGGCGGTGGTCTCAGGCCGGTGGCGGCACCCAGCAGGGCGAGCGAGCGGGCCGCCAGCTCCCGCCCGGCCGCGGCCGGGCGGCCCTGGTGCCCGCCGCTGTCGTGGTGGTCGAGCAGGACCGGCGCCTCCCCGGTGGTGGCCCGGCCGAGGGCGGCGCAGAGCTTCCAGGCGTGCCAGGGCGGCACCCGCGCGTCGCCCGCCCCGGTGGCGAACAGCACGGCCGGGTACGCCGTACCGGGCACCACCCGGTGGTACGGCGAGTAGTCGAGCAGTGCCCGCAGTGCCAGCGGGTCGGCCGGATCGCCGTACTCCTCGGTCCAGAGCCGGCCGAGGCCGCCGGTCTGGTAGCGGGCCAGGTCGGTGAGCGGGGCCACGCAGACGGCCGCGGCGAGCAGCCCGGGCTCCCGGGTGAGTGCGGCGGCGACCACCAGCGCACCGTTGCTGGCGGCGATCGCGCCGAGCCGGCCGGCCGGGGCCTCGCCGCGTTCGACCAGCATCGCGGCGGCGGCGCGGAAGTCGTCGACGGTGGTGTTCTTGCCGGCGCCGCGCCCGGCGGCCGCCCAGGCGGGGCCGAGTTCGCCGCCACCGCGCGCGTGCACCCAGGCGATCCGGCCGCCGGCCCGCAGCCAGGCCTCCAGGGCGGGGTCCCAGCTGGGCTCCAGCGGGATGCCGAAACCGCCGTAGACGGTGAGCAGGGTGGGCGCGGGGCGGTCGCGGTCCTCCGGCCGGGGGTCGCAGACCGTCACCGGGACGGGGGTGCCGTCCCGGCCGGGCGCGGTGAGGGTGCGCAGCGCCGCCCGGTGTTCGGGCGGGGCGATCGGTCCGGTGCCGTCCAGGCGCCTGGTCCAGGTGCCGTACCGGGGGTCGTCGGCGAGCAGCCAGACCGCCCCGCCGACCTGCCCCTCCCGGTCGTACGGGCCGGCGCCGAGGCGCAGTCGGGCGGGCCAGGCCAGGGCGGTGGCGTCGTCCGGTGGCTCGCCCGGCCGGTGCAGGTCGAGCCGGTGGGCGGTGCCGGTGCGGCGGAGCACCGCCAGCCGGGGCGTCCGGCCGGGGCCGAGCACCCGCAGGGCGCTGACCGCGCCGCCGGCCGCCACCGCGGTGGACCGGTCCACGGCGCCTCGGGCCACCTCGGCCAGGTCGAGCACGAGCAGTTCTTCGGCGGCGAGGAAGCAGGCGGTCTCGTTCAGGTCCACCGCGGTGACCCGCCACCCCGCCAGGTCGAGCGGCTGCCAGTCGGGCTCCGCCCGTCCGGTCCACCGGGTGGCCCACCAGCGCACCGGGCCGGACGGTTGCGGACGGGTGCGCAGCAGCAGGTGGCCGCCTGGCCCGCCGTGCAGGGTGAGCCGGACCGGGCCGGGTACCGGCAGGGCGATCCGGCGGGTGGTTCCGTCGCGCAGGTGGCGGGCCGCCAGGGTGTGTTCGGTGCGGGTGCCGGCGGTATACACCAGGGTGTCCCCGGTGAACGCGAGGCTCGCGTAGGGCGCCGCGTCGGGCAGTTGGCCCGGCCGGCCGGTGGGGCGGGTGGGGAGCAGGTGCAGGCCGCCGTTCTCCGCGCCGTCGCGGTGCAGTTGGACGGCGGTGAAGCGGCCTCGGGGCTCGGGGCGCCAGTCGGCGATCCGGTCGCCGTTGCGGCCGACGCCCTCGATCAGTGCTCGGCCGGTGCCGTCCGGGTGCCGGACGGTCAGCCGGTCGCCGTCGGGGCCCCGCTCGTGCCGGAAGAGCAGGCCGCCCGCCTCGGTGGGCGGGGTGGGGGTCCGGTCGGGTGCCTCCCGTTCGACCCGGTCGAGCAGCGCGGCCCAGGCAGGTTCGTCACCCCGGTGCGGGCGCTCGTCCAGCAGGCGCTGCTGGGCGGCGAGCCAGGACCGGGTGCGCGGGGCGTCCGCGTCCTCCAGCCAGCGGTACGCGTCCGCCGGCGACAACGGTGCTTGGGTGTCGTCGAGTTCAGCCACGGACGGTCTCCACGGGGTCGTCGCTGCGTCGTTCCGGAAGGTCCTCGGCCGCGCCCGGCCGACCGTCGGCCAGGCCGGGGGTGGCGGCCAGGCCGGCGGTGGCGACCAGGCCGACCGCGGCGAGGGCCACCACGACCGCGGCCGCGCCGGCCACCGTGCCGGTCAGTCCGAAGGCGTGGGCGCCCAGGCCCGCCAGGGTCGGCCCGGCGGGGGCGACCAGCTGCGCGAGGAAGCCGACGCCGCTGTGCACCCGGCCCTGCAACTCCATGGGGGTGACGGCCATCTGGGTCACCGCGACCAGCACGGTGACCACCGGTCCGGCGGCCGCGGCGAGGGCGAGCGGCAGGACGGCCGACCAGTGCCCCCGGGCCGCCGTGAAGCCGGGCAGGGCGAGCGCCACCACGGCCGTACCCAGGGCGATGCCGCGGGCGGGTGGAAGCCGCCGGGCCAGGACCGGTGCGAGCAGCGAGCCGACCAGCCCGCCGGTGCCGAGGGCCGCGGTCAACACCCCGACGCCCAGGGCGTCCCCGCCCGAGGCGACCACCACGATCAGCAGGCCGTTGAACACCAGGTTGAGCACGGCCGCGTTGACCGCCGCGTAGCGCAGGAACGGCACCCGCCAGATGAACCGGACGCCCTCGGACAGCGCGGTCCGTACCCCCGGCCCGGCCTCGGGTCGCTCCCGCACGCCCCTCGGCAGCAACACCGCGCAGCCGGCGGCCGTCAGATAGCTGCCGGCATCGACGGCGAACACCCAGGCCGGGTGGACGGCCAGCAGCGCGCCGCCGGCCAGCGGGCCGGCGGTGGTCGCGACGGCCGCCCTGGTCTGCAGCAGTCCGATCGCCCGGGGCAGTTGCTCGGGCCGGACGAAGGAGCGCACCACGACGTTCTCGACGGGCGCCAGGGTGCTGCCCACCGCACCGAGCAGCAGGGCGGCGGCGAGCAGCGCCCACAGCGGTGTCGAACCGCCGGAGGCCAGCAGGGCCAGGGCGGCCAGCACCGCGGCCCCGGCCAGGTCGCAGACCAGCAGCAGGGTCCGCCGCTCGCAACGGTCGGCGATGACGCCGCCCGGCAGCCGGGCGAGCAGCACCCCGAGCGACAGCGCCGTGCCGGCCAGGCCGGCCTGCCGGACGTCGCCGCCAGCCCGCAGGGCGACCACCGGGAGGGCGATCACCGAGGCGGCGGTGCCGAGGGCCGAGGCCGACTCGCCGCCGTACAGCAGCCAGAACGACCGGCCCAGGGCCCGGCCGCCCGCCCCGCTCACGCCGAGCCTGCCGCGAACTGCCGCTGGATGCCACGCAGTGGACGAGCCGCCAGCGTCGCCGGGACGGCTGTGGTGACCAGTATCCCGAGCAGCACGCCGACCGTCCACGGCACGTCCAAGGCGGGCAGCGGCCCCTGTCCGACCGCCCGGGCCAGCGGCACCAGACAGATCCCGGCCGTGATCACCGCCAGGACCGTCCCGACCAGCGCCGAGGCGAGCACCTCGTACACCACGCAGCGCAGCAGCTGCCCGCGACCGACGCCGAGAGCCCGCAGGTGGGCACGCTGGGAGCGGCGGTCCCGCTGGGCGATGGCGCAGGTGTTGGCGACGGCGAGTAGCGCGTAACCAGCCACCACGGAGACGATCAGCCGGGAGGCCAGGTCGTCCTGCACGTTGCGCGGCCGCAGGTGGGCCAGGTAGTCGGCCCGCGTGGCGAGCCGCTGGCCGGACCGAAGCTCCCAGCCACTCGGATCGCCGCGGAGCAGCACCCGGTCGGCGTGCGGGGCCGGGGTGTGGGCGAGGGCGAGGTCGGCCGGGAGGACGAACGACGGGAAGGCCAGGTCCCGCTGGTAGACGGCGATGAGCCGCAGCTGGGCCTCCTGTCCGTCGGCGAGCTTGAAGGTGACGCTCTGGCCGAGCTTCCAATGGCGCGAGGCGGTCTCGGTGCTGCCGGCGGCAAACGTGCCGGGCGCCAACTCGTCCAGCCGGCCCTGCTGTTCACCGAGGTCCAGGACGCTCCGCAGGGCCGCCCCGTCGGCACCCCAGGCGCGGGTGGGCCGGGGCTTGTTGTCGTAGAAGCTGGGCGGCGCGGTCACCTCGGTGGCGATCGGCGCGGCGGCGGTGCCGCCGGGCAGGCCGGCGGGCCGGGCGGGCAGCCTGCTGCCCGGCTCTGCGGTCACCACGGCGTCGGCCCGCAACGCCTGCTCGGTCTGCTGCTGCACGGCGGCCCCCATGGTCGCCCCCGAGCCGAGCAGGCAAACCACCGTGCCGACGGCCAGCAGGACGGGCACCGCGATCGCCGCCGTCCGGGCGGGCGCGGCTCGCAGCCCGGCGGCAGCGATGCGCCCGGCCCGCCGGTCGAGCAGCTGCAGCAGGACGCAGACCGGGCCGGTCAGTAGCGGCACGAACCAGGGCGCCAGCACCGCGAGCGTGGGGATGAAGACCGTGGCCAGGCCCAGCACCATCGCGCCCTGGAGCACCGGCGGCATGTCCATCGCGACCATCACGACCAGGATCGGGCCGCAGAGCAGGAGGACCATGGCGATGCCCGCCGCCAGTCGGGCGCGGTTGCGGCGGGGCGGGGCCAGGGCCAGCGACTGGTCCTTGAGCAGATCGATCGGCTGGATCCGACCGGCCGCCAGCACGCTGGCCAGCGCGGCCAGGACGGCGACCGCGCAGGTGCCCAGGCACGCGCCGAGGGCGACCGCCAGGGTCAGCCCGGCGGGCGGCAGGTCGACTCCGGCGGGGAACAGCTCGCGGTCGATCAGCAGCCGCCGTCCGAGCCCGGCCGCCGGCGCCACCCCGGCCGCGGCGGCGAGGGCGGACGGGCCGAGCGCGACCAGCGCGACGTCCGCGGCGACCAGGGCCCGCAGCCGACCGGCCGTCACCCCCAGAGCCCGGAGCACGGCGAACTGCCCGAGCCGCTGGTTGGTCCAGAGCGCGACCGTGGACCCGGTCACCAGCACCGCCGACATCAGCAGCAGCGACAACAGCAGACCCAGCAGGTTCTGCGCGTCGCGGGCCGCCTCGGCGGCCGCGGAGCCCTCGGGATAGGACGGGCGGCTCACCGCCGCGAGCAGCACCAGGCAGGCGCCCACCCCGGTGGCGGTCAGCGCGCAGGCGACCGCGACGCCTATGACCCGCCCGGGGTACGCCTGCACTTCGGCGACGCACAGGCGCAGCCCGCCCAGCGGGCCGCTTCGGCGGGAAGTCGACTCCGATGCCACGGTCACGGTTATCTCACCCCAAAACGGTTAATAGGATGCAGGGTTGGGGAAGGCCGCATGCGCCGCGGCCTTCCCCTTCCCGTCACCCGGTACTGCCGGACCGCGCGGGTCAGCAGTTGAACAGGCTGTACGAGCTGAGCGGGGCGTCGACGACGATCTCCTCGTCGAGCTCCTGCAGCGCGAGAACCTCGGCCATTTCCAGTCACCCCCTCTCGAACTCGTCACACCGGTTGCCTACCGGGCTGCCGGAATCAGCAGCTGAAGGCGCTGATCGAGCTGAACGGCGCGTCGACGACGATCTCCTCGTCGAGCTCCTGCAGCGCGAGAACGTTGGCCATTTCGAGTCACCTCCCCCCACCGTCACGTCGGGACGTGACGCCGGACGACCGGCATCAGCAGCTCCAGTAGCTGAGCGAGCTGAACGGCGCGTCGACGACGATCTCCTCGTCGAGCTCCTGCAGCGCGAGAACGTTGGCCATTTCGAGTCACCTCCCCTCGCCGTCTCGTCGGGGTCCGGTACCGGGCGGTCGCGATCAGCAGCTGAACACGCTGACCGAGCTGAACGGGGCGTCGACGACGATCTCCTCGTCGAGCTCCTGCAGCGCCAGGACGTTGGCCATTTCGAGTCACCTCCCCCCACCGTCACGTCGGGGTCCGGTACCGGGCTCGGCCCGCTCCGGCGTCCACCCGCTGGAGGGGTGGCCGCCGGGCAGCAGGCACCGCCCGGGGCTCTTGGCGGCTTCCAGCGCCAGCAGGGCGCCGGCGGAGCCGGTGGCCAGGTCGGTCGAGAGCCGGATCAGCTGGTCCCCGTGCAGCACCCGGCCGTCCCGGTGGGGTGCCAGGTGCAGCTCCAGCAGCCGGAGTTGCTCCCGCACTTCGGCCCGCCAGTGCGGCAGCCGGTCGGCGATCCGGGAGAGGACGTAGGCGAGCCCGGCCCGGCCGTTGAACAGCCCGCCCTGGACGACCACCCGGACCGCACCGGCCCGGGCCGCGGCCTCCAGCACCCGGTCGGCGCCCAGCGCCTCGGCCTGCGCGGCGGGCAGTGCCAGGACGGCGAGCGCCACCCCGGCCGAGCCCTCCGCCAGGTACGGCAGCAGCCGACCCGAGCTGTGCATCTGCAGCATGTCGTCGACCAGCCGTCCGTGCCGCAGGTCGCAGCGGACGGCGCGCTCGGCGGCCTCGGCCCAGGCCGCGTCGCCGGTGAGGCGGGCGCAGCGGGCGAACAGCACCGCCGGCCCGGACCAGCCGCGCAGCAGCCCGGGCCGGTCCAGCAGTCCGGCCTCGCCGATCCGCCCGGCGGCCTTGGCGGCCAGGCCGAGCGCCTCGTCGGTGGCGCCAGCCTCCAGCAGCAGGTGGGCGACGCCGGTCAGGCCGCTGTACAGCCCGGGCGATTCGGGCAGCGGGCCGGCCAGCAGCCGGTCCACCACCCGCGGGGCGTCCGGGTGCCCGAGCCGGTGGAACAGCCAGCCGGCTCCGGCCAGCCCGTCGTACAGTCCGGCGGGGGTGTCGGCCGGGGCGCGCCGTACGGCGGCGGCGAGCCAGGCGAGGTGCGCGTCGTCCGTCGCGGCGCCGGCCAGGTGTCGGGCGAGCAGCACGCCGGAGGAGCCGTACGCCAGCCCGAGCGCGCCGCCGGGGCGCAGTCCGGCCACGTCGCCGGGGTGGAGGCGGTCCTCCCGCTCGGGCGTGGCCGCCCGCTCGATGCCGCGCAGCAGGGCGGCGACGGTGGACGTCGGCGGCTCCCCGACCGGCTCGGACCCGGCCGTGAGGTGCGGCCGCAGCGACGGGGACAGTGCCAGCCGCCCGGTCATCCGCTGGACGAAGCCGGCCGGCAGCGTCGGGAAGGACTCCCGGGCGAGGTCCAGCAGCCGGGTGACCACCGCCGGGTTGCGTCGGGTGAGCGCGGTCAGCGAGACCAGGGCGGCGAGTTGGCAGCAGCCGAGCGCGAACAGGTCTGCCTCGCGGGCGTCGGTGATGGCGCCGTCGACGAAGCCCGGGGCGCCGAGCGTGGCCCGGCGCGGGGTGTCCAGCGGCGTCGCGAGCTCGAAGTCGATCAGTGCGACGGTGCCGTCCGGCCGGATCATGATGTTGCGGTGGTGGAGGTCGCCGAAGGCCACGCCCTCCCGGTGCAGCGCCGCGACGCACTCCTCGACCTGGGCGAGCCGCGCCGCCGCGAGCCCGGCGAAGTCGGCCCGGGTCCGCGCGTCCGGGCGGTGCCGGGTGAGCGGGTACTCCCGGCCCAGCCAGGCGCTGAAGGACTCGCCGGGGATGTACTCCATCGCCAGGTAGTGGTGCTCCCAGGAGGTGAAGTGCTCGAACAGCGTCGGTACGAACGGCAGGTGGCCGACCCGTTCCAGGACGTCCCGCTCGACCAGCAGCCGGGTCACCGCGTCGGTCTCGGAGGCGTCCAGTCCCGCGTGCGGGCGGGCCTCCTTGATGACGACCTGTCGACCGTCCCCGTCCTCGGCGAGGTACACCCCGCCGGCGTTGGAGAAGTGCAGTGCCCTGACCACCCGGTATCCGCCGAGCGAGGCCCCCGCACCGGCGGCGGCCGCGGCGATCCGCCCGGTCAGGAAGCCCGGGGTCCCGGCCCACTCCGGCACGGTGAAACGCGGGCGCCGCGCGTCCGGGACCAGCCGTCCGTCCGGGTCCCTCACCGCCGGCACCCGGGTGCCGTCCGGCAGTTCGCACCACATCAGGGCGAAGCCTCCGTAGCGGACCGACACCGGGCCCTCGTTCCAGCGGAGGTCGGACAGCACGTACGGGCCGGGGCGGCCGCCCAGCGCCCCGTCCAGCTCGGCGAGGACGGTCTCCAACTCCCCGGCGGTGCGCGGGTAGACGGTGACGGCCTTGCCGCTGGCGGACCGGTCGGCGTACTTGGCGTTCACCACGGCGACCACCAGTCGGCTGCGCAGGTACTTCCACGGCAGCCCCAGTCGGCGGCAGATCCGCCAAGCGGTCTCGATCGTCTCCTCGGCGGAGTCGGGCGTGGCGCTGACGTGGACCTTCCACCCCTGCTCCGGCATCGCCTGCCCGCCGGGCGGTGCCAGCACCTCCCACACCCCCTGGGTGCGGCTGCGCCAGCCCTCGGGCAGCACACCCCCGCCGGGAGCGAACCGGGAGTCCCGGTCGTCACACCGGTCCAGGGCGTCGTACCACACCGGGTCGGCTATCGCATACGACTCGTATTTAGCGTCCACGCCGCCGTCCGCCCCCTTTCGAGTTCCACTGAACCAAATTCTGGTTTTCGCCGGAACTTTCGACACCTTGGCCTTCCTGTTCCGACCGGAACCATCTTTCCCAGCCGCCCCGCCGCGTGACAACGGTGTTAAGCAGGAACTGAATCCGGCACATACGCGGCGAAATCCCGGCCTTCGCTTCGGGGGCCGCCGAAAACCCGTGCGATCATGACCTCCATGAAAACCCGCGTCGTGATCGCGGACGACCAGGCGAGCGTCCGCCAGGGGTTCCGGCACATCCTGGCCGCCCAGCCCGACATCGAGGTGGTGGCCGAGGCCGCGGACGGCCTCGCCGCGCTGGAGACGGTCCGCACCCTGCGACCGGACGTCCTGCTGGTCGACATCCGGATGCCGGAACTGGACGGGCTGGAGGTCACCCGCCGACTGGGCGGCATCGCCCCCGAGGTGAAGGTCGTCGTGGTGACCACCTTCGACCTCGACGAGTACGTGCACACCGCGCTGGGCAACGGTGCCTGCGGTTTCCTGCTCAAGCACTCCGGGCCCGCGCTGCTGGCCGAGGCGATCCGTTCGGCCGCGGTAGGGGACTCGCTGATCAGCCCGCAGATCACCACCCGCCTGCTGCAGCACTTCAAGGGCCCGCGCCGGGTCGACCGCTCCCCGGTCGAACCGCTGACGGCCCGCGAGGAGGAGATCGCCGTCCTGGTCGCCGAGGGGCTGACCAACGCCGACATCGGAGCCGAGCTGTTCATCTCACTGAGCACCGTCAAGACCCATCTGACGAATCTCCAGCGCAAGTTGAAGGCCCGCAACCGGGTGGGCATCGCCACCTGGGCCTGGGAGTCCGGCCTGATCGAGCGCGGCTGAGCGGACACACCCCCGGCCGTCCCGGAGCCTCACCGCAGCGCCCGCAGACGGCCTTCGACCCGCCGCCGGGCCGCACCGCCGGGACATCGGACCGCCCCGTCGAACCGGGTCTCGCCGCGCAGCAGCAGCCGCCCCAGCGGAGTGACGGTGTGCAGCACGCCGTTGCCGCTGCGCCGGGTGTCGATCAGCCCGGCCGCCCGCAGCACGGCGGTGTGCTGACTGACCGCCGAGGCGGTCACCCCGAGTCGGCCGGCCAACTCGCTGGTGGTACAGGCCTCCAGCGCCTCATGCAGAACCGCTGCCCTGGTCCGGCCGACCAGCGCGGCCAGCGGCTCCTCCCCGCCCCGGCCCGCGGGCGCCATCGCCTCACGCACGGCGGCCAGCACCGGAGCGCCGATCCGGTCGGGGCGCATCGCGAACAGCAGGGTCGGGGCCTCGTCCGGTTCGTCCCGACGCGGCCGCAGCAGCACCCCGGCCCCCTGCAGGAAGAGCGACGGGGCCAGCCGCAGCCCGCGCCCGTCCAGGGCGAGTTCGGCGTCCTGTTCGGCCGGGACCTCCAACACCGGGGCGTTCCACCGGATCTGCGGGTGCAGCGTGCCGAGCAGGGCGTCCACCCCGCCACTGCCGGCGATCTGGCGACGGAGATCCCGCTCGGCCTCCAGCCGGGCCCGGATGTCCGCCCAACAGGGCCGCAAGGCTACCTGGTGGAACTCGCGCACCGCGGCGGCGATGTCGGCCCGCGGCACCACCGGCCTCCCGCCGCGGCCGGGCGACACGATCCGGCCATTCGCCCACACCCGCAGAACCTCCCGAAAACCGCCGTTGGGTCCCGAAAGGCGCCGCAGCCGCTCGGCCAGCACCGGCTGCCGCGCCAATCGCCCACGGACGGCCCGTTGCCACGGTCGGAAGAATTCCCCGCCGGTCCGCCAGGCCTCCAGGGCCAGCAGCGCCTCCATCTCCTGGTCAACAGTTCCAATAATTCGTACACGAGCTAGATCGTCGGCAGACATGGCAATGCGAATCACAGACTGATCCCCCGATCAGGATTCGTCGGTCGTCACGGCCCCGGGGAAACCCGGCACCCCTGGTCGCCGTGCCGCCATCCTCGCCCGGTCCGAAGCCCGCCGCCATCGGCCGATCGGCCCATTCGACCGACCGGCCGACCGACCGGACCGGGCGAGGCCGAGGGGTGGCGGTCAGTCCCCGAGCCCCGCCACGCCCTCCGTCGGCAGCACCGCCGCGACCCGCCAGCCGCCCTCCGGCCCCGGCCCTGCCGTCAGCTCACCCCCGGCCGCCTCCACCCGCTCCCGCAGGCCCACGAGACCGAGACCGCCGCCCTCCCGCTCGGTCCCGCCCAGCCCGCCACCCGGCGCTCCGTCATCCGACGCTCCACCGCCCGACACGCCGTCACCCGACCCCCCGTCGTCGGTGACCGCGATCCGCAGCGCACGCCGCCCTCCGTGGCGGGCCGGGCCGACCGCGATCTCCACCTCCTCGGCCGAGGGCGCATGCCGACGGACATTGGTCAACGCCTCCACCACCAGCCGGTAGCCGAGGCCGCTGATCGCCGCCGGCACCTCCGCCAGTTCCTCCGCCGCCGGGGCCTCCAGCCGCACCCGCGCCGAGCCGCTGCGGGTGAACCGGTCCGCCAGCGCGGGCAGTTCGCTCAGGTCGCGCTTCAGGCTGTGCCGCCCACCCGGCGCCGCCCGCTCCCCCGCGCGGGACGCTCCGAACTTCAGCCGCGGCCCCGACTCGGCGTCGTCGGCCGCGAACAGCTGCACGGTCCGGTCCATGGTGACCAGCGCCTGCCGGCCCGCCGCCTCGATCCCCGCCAGCAGCTCGACCACCCGCCGGGGGTCCTCCTGGGCCAGCACCTGCGCGGCCTGGGCCAGCACCACCACCCCGGTGACGTCGTGCGCGGCGAAGTCGTGCAGGTCACGGGCCAGGTCCAGGCGCTGCGCCCGCCGCTCGGCCGCCACGGCCGCCCGCGCCCGGGTGTCCAGCGACCGCAGGTAGCAGCCGACCCCGACCACCGCGCAGGACAGCAGGGCCGAGGTCAGACAGAGTTTGGTGGTCGCGCCGGGCGGGGCCGGCGGTTCGGCCCAGATCCCGATCCGAAGCGGGACCAGCGCGATCGCCACGACCAGCAGTGCGCCGTAGCCGAAGGCGCGCAGCGCCGGGGGCCGCCGCACCGCGGGGACGACCACGCCCAGCAGCGCGACCGTCTCCATCAGCCACCAGGACTCGGTACGGTCGGACACCGGCCCGCGGTAGCAGGCGGTCACCAGCAGCGACACAGCACAGGCGGCCAGCACTGCCGGGCCCACCGCGCCGATCCGCCCCGGGGCGCAGAGCACCGGAAACAGCCCGGCGACCACCGCCACCACCGCGGAGCCGACGATCATCGGCCCAGGGTCCCCCAGCCCGGACACCGCGCCAGCCAGCACACCCGCCGCGGCCGCTCCGTACCCCGCCCTGCGCACCACGGTGTGCCACGACCACGTCATGGTTCGAGATCCTACGAAGCCCGGCAGCGCGCCGGACCGGCTTCGTGGAAAGCGGCTCCGGCCCGGCCGTCGTCCGCGTTCGCGGACGACGGCCGGGCCGGAGCGGGTCACTCCTTGGGTGCCTCCGGCTCCTCGGCGAAGTCGACCTTCTTGAACTGCCGGTTCATCGACTTGGCCAGGAACCACGTCGCCACGCCGAGCGCGGCGAAGACGACGAAGCCGAGGAGACCGGGGGTGACCTTGGCGTCGTCGACGGCGAGGTCAGCGGCGAGGTGGATGAGGTTCACGGGGGCACTCATATCTCTATGGTGGCCCGACTCACGTCGAGCCGGGCCGTCGGGGGGGTGGGTCAGTCGCGCGCGTCGGCGACCTCGGCCGCCAGGATGGGGGTGCGCAGGCCGGCGAACAGGTCGTCCTCCGGCAGGTCCACATCGATCAGGGTACGGCTGAGCTCGTAGTCCTCGGTGGGCCAGACCTCGCGCTGGACCTCCAGCGGGACGCGGAACCACGGCCCGTCCGGGTCGATCTGGGTGGCGTGGGCGATCAGCGCGCGGTCGCGGGTCTCGAACCAGTCGTCGCAGCGCACCCGGGTGGTGATCTCGCGCTCCTTGCGGCCGCTCTTCTCCCAGCCGGCGATCCACTCGCCGTACGGGGAGTCGAGGTCGTGCTCGGTGAGGTACTGGTGCAGCGCCCGGATCCGGCCCATCGGGAAGCCGTGGTTGTAGTACAGCTTCAGCGGCTGCCAGGGCTCGCCGGCCTCGGGGTAGGCGTCCGGATCACCCGCCGCGTCGAAGGCCACCATGGTGATCTTGTGGGTCATGATGTGGTCCGGGTGCGGGTAGCCGCCGTTCTCGTCGTAGGTCGTGATGACCTGCGGCTTGAACTCTCGGATCAGCCGGACCAGCGGCTCGGCCGCCTCCTTCACGTCCTGCAGGGCGAAGCAGCCCTCGGGCAGCGGGGGCAGCGGGTCCCCCTCCGGCAGGCCGGAGTCGACGAACCCCAGCCAGGCCTGCCTGACGCCGAGGATCGCCCGCGCCTCGTCCATCTCCTTGCGCCGGACCTCGTGGATGTTCTCCTCGATGTACGGGTCCCCCTGGAGCTTGGGGTTGAGAACCGACCCGCGCTCGCCCCCCGTGCAGGTGGCCACGAGCACGTCCACGCCCTGCTCGACGTACATGGCCATGGTGGCCGCGCCCTTGCTGGACTCGTCGTCCGGGTGGGCGTGCACCGCCATCAGTCGCAACTGCTCAGTCAACGCCTTGCGTTCCTTCCACATCATCGGGCGTTCCGCGAAGTCCGGTCTGCCCACCGTACGAACCGCTCACTTCGGGACCGCGTCGCCGCAAGGCCGGCCTCCGGCCGGTGGCCGGCACGACCGGCCCCGCCCCCGCCGGACCGGCCGCGGGCGTGCCCCTCCTATAGTGACGGACTGGAGGAGCGTCGCATTCCCCCGCACCGCCCGCGCGGCCCCTCCCCGGGAAAGGACGAAGTCCGATGACTGCACAGACCACCACCGCCCAGCTGCCCGAGGGGCGCTACGGCCGGAGCGGGAACAGCGAGTCGGACCGCCGCCTGAAGGTGGTCGGCGCGGTCTGCGGCGTGCTCGGCCTGGGCCTGATCGCCTGGCTGGGCGGCTCCTACCTGCTGCGCGAGTCGAAGATCAACGGTTCGGTGCCGACCTTCCAGGTGGTGTCCGACTCCGAGGTCCAGCTGCAGCTGACCGTCCGCAAGAGCGACGGCACGGCGGGCACCTGCACGGTCCGTTCGCAGGGCGACGACCACGCGGTGGTCGGGGTGGCCGACTTCCCCGTCCCGGCGGCCGGGTCAAGCTACGAGGCCACCGTCACCCTGCGCACCACCGCCCGCGGCACCACCGCCGAGCTGCTGGGCTGCACCCCGGCGAAGTAGGGGGAACGGCGCGGGGAGGCATATTCGTTCAGGAGAACGGGCATCCGTAAGAGGTCCCGCACCCGGTCCCTGTACACCGCGGCGTAACGCCGTCGTCAATCACGCGACAACGCCTCTCCCGCTTGTCGGCAGGACTTGTTAGGCTCGTGGTTTCGCCCCTTCCGCACCGGATGGTACGGGAGCGGGCGTTGCTTTGTAGTTAAGACCGATATCACCGACGACCCTGCTGACGACTCACACCCTCAGTACAGCCCCAGCACCTACGAGGAGCACCCGTGACCCAGACCAGCGAGAACGTGACCTGGCTCACTCAGGCCGGCTACGACCAGCTCAAGGCCGAGCTGGATCATCTGACCGGAACCTGGCGCATCGAGATCGCCCAGAAGATCGAGGCGGCGCGCGAGGAGGGCGACCTCAAGGAGAACGCCGGCTACCACGCGGCGAAGGAGGAGCAGGGCAAGACCGAGCTCCGCATCCGCCAGCTGACCCAGCTGCTGGAGCGCGCCAAGGTCGGCGAGGCCCCGGCCGACTCGGGTGTGGTGGCCCCGGGCATGATCGTCACGGTCGCCTTCGACGGCGACGAGGACGACCTGATGGAGTTCCTGCTCGCCTCCCGCGAGGTCGCGGGCGCCGACGACCTGGACGTCTACTCGCCGCAGTCGCCGCTGGGCCGCGCGATCGACGGCAAGAAGATCGGCGACGAGGCCACCTACGAGCTGCCGAACGGCAAGCCGGCCATGGTGAAGATCGTCAAGGTCGTTCCGCACGCCGGCTGATCCGGCTCCCGAACGCCGCCGAGGGCGGTCGCCGAGTCCTGGGACCCGGCGACCGCCCTCAAGCGTTCCGCACCCGAAGGCCGGTGGAGCGCCACGCCGGCCGGACGGCCTCAGCCCGAGACCACGTACCCCGCGTCCCGCAGCTCGCCGACCACCAGCGCGCAGTGCTCCGGCCCCTTGGTCTCCAGGTGCAGGTCCACCTCGACCTCGGTCAGCCCCAGCCGGGGGTCGATCCGGACGTGCGCGACGTCCAGCACATTGGCGTCCACCCTGGTCAGCACGCCCAGCAGGTCCGCCAGCGAGCCCGGCTTGTCCGCCAGGCGCACCCGCAGCGACAGGTAGCGCCCGGCCGCCGCCAGCCCGTGCCGCAGCACCCGCTGCATCAGCTGCGGGTCGATGTTGCCGCCGGACAGCACCGCCACGACCGGGCCCTCGAAGGAGTCCGGCCGCTCCAGCAGCGCCGCGATCGGGGCCGCCCCGGCCGGCTCGACCACCAGCTTCAGCCGCTCCAGGCCGAGCAGCAGGGCCCGCGACAGCGCGTCCTCGGAGACCGTGCGGATGCCGTCCGCCAGCGTGTTGATCACCTCGAACGGGATGTCGCCGGGGCGCCCGACCATGATCCCGTCGGCCATGGTGCTGAACTGCTCCAGCGACACCGGCCGCCCGACCGCCAGCGAGGGCGGGTACGCGGCCGCGGCCGCCGCCTGCACCCCGATCACCCGTACGTCTGACCGCAGCGGCTTGACCGCCGCCGCGATCCCGGCCAGCAGCCCGCCGCCGCCCACCCCGACCAGGATGGTGCGCACCTCGGGGCACTGCTCCAGGATCTCCAGCCCGACGGTCGCCTGGCCGGTGACGATGTCCCAGTGGTCGAAGGGGTGGATGAACACCGCGCCGGTCGCCTCCGAGTACCGCTGCGCGGCCTCCAGCGCCTCGTCCACAGTGGTGCCGTGCAGTCGCACCTCGGCACCGTACTCACGGGTGGCCGCGACCTTCGGCAGCGGCGCCGCGACCGGCATGAAGACGGTGGAGTGCACCCCCAGCAGCGAGGCCGCCAGCGCCACCCCCTGGGCGTGGTTCCCGGCGCTCGCCGCCACCACCCCGCCGGCCCGCTGCACCGGCGAGAGCCCCGCGATCCGCACGTACGCTCCGCGCAACTTGAAGGAGCCGGTGCGCTGCAGGTTCTCGCACTTCAGGTGGACCGGTGCACCGATCAGCCCGGACAGGTGCCGGCTGCCCTCCATCGGGGTCACCCGGGCGACCCCGGCGAGCATCTTCTGGGCCCCGCGGACGTCGTCGAGGGTGATCGGCCAGTTGTGCATGACGTCAGCCTAGGGCGCCGACACCGTCAATCGGGGACGTCGGGGCGGTTCCCGGGCCCGCCCCGCCCGCGTACGCTGCTGCTTCTGAGCCTCCCTCACCGCACGACGATCGTGAGCCGCGATGACGACGACCTCGCCCCAGGCCACCGACCGAACCGAGCCCGTGCACACCCAACTCCAGTACCAGCTGGCGGTGTTCGCCCGCCGGATGGAACAGGTCCGGACCTCCGGCGGCGGCATCGGGGTGCTGGACCGGGCCGCCTACCTGCTGCTCGACCGCCTGGAGCGGCACGGGCCCGCGAACGTCAAGGCGCTGGCCGAGGCGCTCGGCGTCGACTCCTCCACGGTGACCCGCCAGGTCGCCCCGCTGGTCGCGGCCGGGCTGGTCGGCCGGGTCCAGGACCCGGCCGACCGTCGCGCGGTGCGGCTCGCGCTGACCCCGGGCGGCGCCGGCAGGCTCGCCGAAGTCCGGGACGGACGGGCCGAGTTGACCCGCCGCCTGACGGCCGACTGGCCGCCCGAGGAGCAGCGGGCGTTCTGCGCCCTGCTGGCCCGGTTCAACCACGCGATGGAGTCGTACACGGCGGACCAGCAGGGGCAGTGACCGACCTGCCTAGCCCAGCGCCTGCTTGAGGTCGGCCAGCAGGTCGTCGATCGACTCGATGCCGACCGAGACGCGCACCAGGTCGGCCGGCACCTCCAGCGGCGAACCGGCCGCCGAGGCGTGGGTCATCCGGCCCGGGTGCTCGATCAGCGACTCCACCCCGCCCAGCGACTCGCCCAGGGTGAACAGCTGCGCGCGGTTGCAGACCTCGACGGCCGCCTCCTCGCCGCCGGCGACCCGGAACGAGACCATGCCGCCGAAGGCCTTCATCTGCTTGGCGGCGATGTCGTGGCCGGGGTGCTCGGGCAGGCCCGGGTACAGCACCTGGCTCACCTTGGGGTGGCTCGCCAGCAGCTCGGCGACCTTCTCCGCGTTGGAGCTGTGCCGGTCCATCCGGACACCCAGCGTCTTGATGCCGCGCAGCACCAGCCAGGCGTCGAACGGGCCGGAGACGGCGCCCATCGCGTTCTGGTGGTACGCGACCTCCTCGCCCAGGCCCGCCTCGGCCAGCACCAGGGCACCGCCGACCACGTCCGAGTGGCCGCCCATGTACTTGGTGGTGGAGTGCACGACCGCGTCCGCGCCGAGCGCGATCGGCTGCTGCAGGTACGGGCTGGCGAAGGTGTTGTCGACCACCAGCAGCGCCCCGGCGCCGTGCGCGACCTCGGCCAGCGCGGCCAGGTCGGTGATGCCCAGCAGCGGGTTGGACGGGGTCTCCACCCACACCGCGCGGGTGTCGGGGCGCAGCGCGGCCCGGACCTCGTCCAGGTCCTGGGTGTTGGCGACGGAGAACTCGACGCCCCAGCGGGTCAGCACCTTGGCGAACAGCCGGAAGGTGCCGCCGTAGGCGTCGTTGGGGATCACGATGTGGTCGCCCGGCTTGAGGATGGTGCGCAGCAGGGTGTCCTCGGCGGCCAGGCCGGAGGCGAAGGCGAGGCCGCGGGCACCGCCCTCCAGCGCGGCGAGGCACTCCTCCAGCGCGGTGCGGGTCGGGTTGGCGCTGCGGCTGTACTCGTAGCCGCCCCGCAGGCCGCCCACCCCGTCCTGCTTGTAGGTGGACACCTGGTAGATCGGCGTGACGACGGCCCCGGTCTGGGGGTCGGCTTCCTGACCCGCGTGGATGGCGAGGGTCTCGAAGCCCTGGGGAAGCTGGTGCTCGGTCATGGCTCCGAGCCTAGTGGCCGTACGCCGGCGCGCTCGCCGGAATCCGCGGACCGCCCCGTGCGTTGAACGCTGGGCAACCGTCCCCACCCCGCTGGAGCAGGCCGTGCTGTTCAACCGCCACAAGACCTCGCTCGTCCCCGCCGACCAGGCGCTGCCAGGCCGCCAGGCCCCGGCCTTCACCCTGGCCGAGCCGCACACCGTGCTCGGTCACCCGCTCACCGGGCCGTACCCGGAGGGGCTGGAGGTGGCCGACTTCGGGCTGGGCTGCTTCTGGGGCGCCGAGCGCACGTTCTGGCGGCTGCCCGGCGTCTGGACCACGCTGGTCGGCTACCAGGGCGGCTACACCCCGAACCCGACGTACGAGGAGGTGTGCAGCGGCCTGACCGGGCACACCGAGGCGGTCCGGGTGGTGTTCGACCCCGCGCTGATCTCGTACGAGCGGCTGCTGAAGGCCTTCTGGGAGGCGCACGACCCGACCCAGGGCAACCGCCAGGGCAACGACGTGGGCACCCAGTACCGCTCCGCGCTCTACACCCACTCCCCCGCCCAGGCCGCCGCCGCGACCGCCACGCGGGACGCCTTCCAGCCCGCGCTGACCGCGCTCGGTTACGGCCCGATCACCACCGAGATCGCCCCGGCCGGCCCGTTCTACCCGGCCGAGCCGTACCACCAGCAGTACCTGTCGGAGGCCAAGAACCCCAACGGCTACTGCGGTCTCGGCGGCACGGGGGCTGAGCTAGGTGACCCTTCGGGCGGGTCCTGCCCGATCGGCATCGCCAAGACCGATGACTGACGGCCCGGCGCCGACGGCACCGGAGCTGTACCGGGCGATGATGCGCGACGTCGCCCCGCGGCTTCGAGACCTCGGCTGGAAGGGCTCCGGCCAGCGCTTCGAGCTCCCCGACCCGCACGCCTGGGTGCAGCTGGGATTTCAGTCGTCCCGCTCCAACGCGGCGAGCTCCCTGAAGTTCACGATCAACGTCTCGGTGATCGACCGGTCAGCCTGGGCCGCCCACCAAGCGGAGCGCCCCGGGCTGCCCGCCCGACCGAACCCGTCCACCCACTACGGTCCGCAGCTCGCGCCGCAGCGGATCGGCCATCTGTTGGCCGCCCGCCAGGACACCTGGTGGCACATCTCGGCCGGGCAACCAGCGGATCGGGTCGTCTGGGTCGCCAACGGCGTCATCGCCTCGGTCTCGGACTACGCCATGCCCGAGATCCACCGCCGAATAGGCCAGGCGTGACGTCCGGTGACGGCACGTAGACCCACCCTGCGCCCTCCAATTTGTGAGCGCTCGAAGGGCCGACCTGCCCATCGGAGGGCCCGCCCCGGCGCATCCTGCCGATGGCCGATCACAGCGCGCGCACCAACCAGGATCCTGCGACCGTGGCGATCGGGATACGCAGCGGCTGGGCAAGGTGGAGGCGCCGCAGATGGCTCAGGACGCAGGAGGACTCTTCTCTAACCTCGCCGTCCCGCTACTAGCGGCGGCCATCACCGCGGTTGTGGGGGCTTTGGGGGCCTCGTTCCAGGACTGGCGTCAGCGGCGGCGGGACGATGTCGGTCGCCGACACGCAGTGGACGCCGCTCAGGCGTATGTTGCCTTCCTCTCCATGTGGTTCTCGGCCTATCAGGCCGTTCAGCCCCATGCGCAGATCGATGACGCTCGCCGACGGGCTGCCGACTCTCTCGACGGTGAGTTCCACGCCCTGCAGACCACGTTGTCCGAGCCTCGCCCCAGAACCGCGCGGCCGGGGCTCTGGGCGCGGATCCGGGTGGCCGCCCTCCTAATCCCATTGAGATCCTGGCAAGCGTCGCTCGTGCGTGTCGCCTTCTACCTTGCGATCATCAGCGTGAGCGGAGTACCGAAAGAGATCCTGGCCGACAGTACGCACGGCTGGGGCTACCGGATCGGGTCAGCACTTGGCTTCGTTGCCTTCGCGGTCGCGGTCATCTACGGGCTCTGGCGGCTGGCCCGGTTCCTCTCCGTTCGTAAGGAGGCTTCGCGGAACTTGGACGTCGGCCCTCCTGACACCTGACCGATGGCCAGGCATGCTCGCACAAACGGTCACCTGACACAGGACCCTCGCAGACACGGGGGCCTCCTGCCCGATCGGGGTCGCGAAGACCGAGAGCTGAGACACGAAGCACGGACAGGAGCCGGCCCGTCCTTCGCGGACGGGCCGGCTCTGCGTCGATTCGATCGACTCCGCAAGCCCGGCACGGTGACCGCTCGCGCGCTGGCCACCCCGTCCAGCCCACATGACCGCACCGTCAGCGCCGGGCACCACGGCCGTCGAATTTCGACGCTCCCGAGGAAGTCCGCCCCTTCGAAGAGGGCATGGGGGAGCTTCGCCTGGTCAACCTGGACGGCGGCCCGGTCGGCAGGGCCGTGTTCCGGCCCGGGCGGCAGCGGTCCAAGCACGTGAAGCCGATCGCAGGCGGTGATCGGACCGGGTCACAGCCGGGCCGGAGCCTTCTCGTCGGAACCGTCGGCGGTGGTGCCGGGGTTCTCCGCCAGCAGCTTGCCGTCGGCGTCGTACACCCCGATCGCGGGGCTGGTCGGCCGCCGGTGCGCGGCCGCGTCGAAGGTCGGCAGCGGCGGCAGGATCACGTAGTAGCCGGTCCACCCCTTCATCCCGGTGGTGGTGACCAGGGTGGCGACGGTCGGTTTGCCGTTGAGGAACGCCACGATCCTGGACGGGGTCGGACCCAGGTAGAAGCTGGCCACGACGGTGCGGTCCCGGTTGCCGCTCGTCTGGGCGTAGACGCTGGGCTTGTCGTGCTCCAGGTTGTCGCTGCGCACGTCCCGGCAACCGAAGGAGGTGTGCCAGCTGCCGTCGGGCTCGCGGGATTCGTCGCAGCGCTCGTTCGCGGTGAACCAGATCCGGAGGTCGTCGGTGATCGGGATCTTCTCCCCGGGGACGACCTGCCGCACCGGCGAGAGCGGCAGCGCGGTCGCCGTCGGGGTCAGGGTCGGAGTCGCCTCCGGCGCCAGGGCGGTCGCCCCTGCCGAGGGAGTCATCGCCGCCCCCGCCCCCGCCCCCGCCGCGGCCGCGGCCGCGACGCCCCCGACGTGCCGGGCGCTGCCCGCCGTCACCGCCGTCACCCCGTAGACCAGGGCCACCGCGAGCGCGGCCGCCGCGGCCCCCATCCTGCGCCGGGCCCGTCGGCGCCGGGCGCCGGCGATGACCGTCGCCGGGTCCGGCCCGGCCGCCGGCGGGTCCTCGTCCTTGAGCAGTTCTCCGAGTCTGTCCTCGAAGCTCATACCGTCACCTCGATGTCCGTCATGGGACCCGCCGCTCCGCCGGTGCGGTCGGCGAGTTCGGGGAGTGCGCGCAGCTTCGACAGCGCCCGGTTCAGCGTGCTCTTCACCGTGCCGGTGGCGATGCCCAGTTCGGCCGCGATGGCGGCTTCGGCGAGGTCCCCGTAGTACCGCAGCACGACGACCGTCCGCTCCCTGCGGGTGAGCGTGCCCAACGCCTGTTGCACCAGCGCCCGTTGGGCCTGATGTTCGGCGAGGTCCTCGGTGAGCGGCCGGTCGGGGGTGTGGTCGGTGGGCAGCTCGCGGTTGCGCAGCCGGCGCCACCAGTCGCGGTGTTGGTTGACCACGATCCGGCGGACGTACGCGGTGGGGTCGTCGGCGGTGATCCGGTGCCAGTGCAGGTAAGCGCGTTCCAGCGCGGACTGCACGATGTCCTTGGCCCGCTCCGGGTCGCCGGTCAACAGCTCGGCCAGTCTCAGCAGCTGCCGGCCGCTCCCGGCGACGAACGCGCTGAACTCGGCGTCCTGTCGCTGTCTCTGCTCGCGTTTCACACCCACCTGACTCCTCGGGCGGACCGCGAGGTTCGGTCCGCGCGAGGAGAATTTTCAGATGCCGGCGCCGTTGCTAGTGACGGGTGCCGGGGCCGGTGCCGGCGCCGGTGCCGGTCAGACGGCGCTGCCGGCCTTCCAGTCGGCCCAGCTCAGGTTCCAGCCGTTCAGGCCGTTGTCCGGGGCGACGGTCTTGTCGCCGGAGTTCACGACCTCGACCACGTCGCCGACCATCGAGGACTTGTAGAACTTGTAGCCGTCCGTGCTGCCGTCCTGCGCACCCTTGGCGTCCTGCAGGCCGACGCAGCCGTGGCTGGTGTTCTGGCCGCCGAAGATCGACGGCGAGGACCAGTAGTTGCCGTGGACGAAGGTGCCCGAGGTGGTGAGGCGTTGGGCGTGCGGCACGTCGGCGATGTCGTACTCGCTGCCCAGGTTGACGGTCTGCGAGTTCATCCGGGTCTGGGTGAACTGCTCGGAGATGACCATCTTGCCGCCCCAGGTGGTGTGCTCGGGGGAGCCACCGGAGATCTTGTAGACGGCGCTGACCTGGCCGTCCGTGGTGACGGTGAGCTTCTTGGTGGCGAGGTCGGCGACGCTGGTCTGGGCGCGGCCGATGGTGAAGCTGACGTCCTTGGACTGGGTGCCGTACACGCCCTTCGCGCCCTCGACGTCCTTGAGTCGCAGCTTGAGGGTGACCTTGGTGCCCTTGGCCCAGTAGTCCTGCGGCCGGAAGTCGAGCCGGGTGCTGGAGAACCAGTGCCCGACGATCTCGACGCCCGGCTCGGCTATCACGGTGATCGCCTGCTGGACGGCCTTGCGGTCGGTGATCGGCTTGCTGAAGTTGATCGAGACCGGCATGCCGACGCCGACCGTGGAGCCGTCCTCGGGGGTGAAGTAGCCCACGAAGGTGTTGGCCGGGGTCGCCGTGGTGAAGGTGGCGTTGGCATCCGCCTCCAGCTTGTCCTTGTCGACGGCGGTGGCGGTGACGGAGTACTTGGTGCCGCTGGCCGGGGCCGCGGCCGAGGTCCAGGCGGTGTTGTCGGAGGAGAGCTGGCCGGCCAGCTCCTTGCCGGTGGAGTCGGTGACCTTGACGGTGCCCAGGGTGCCGTTGCTGACGGTCACCTTGACCGGCTCGCTGAAGCTGGCGCCGGTGGCGCCGTCCGCCGGGCTGACGGTGATGACGGCGGTCGAGGTCTTCGGGGCGCTGCTGCCCCCGCCCGAGCCGGGGGTGCCGCTGGCGCCGCCACCGCCGGAGCCGCCGCTGCCGCCACTGCTGCCACCGCTGTTGTCGTTGCAGGCCGCAAGCAGCATGACGGGCGCACCGATCAAGCCCGCGAGCACTCCGCGTCGGCTCCAGTTGCTTCCGGCCACCCGCCCCTGACCGTCCCGTGCCGTCACGTCGCGTCTCCCTGCTGATCATCCCGGGCATTTACGGATACAGAAACGCAATCCGTCCGCTCACGGTTCCATCACCGAAGGGTAAGCGATCGTATGAGATGACCCAACTTCCCGACGAACATGGACAAAACGCCCAGCCCGCCGAAGCGGACCGGGCGTTCACGAGCGGTGACGGTACGGGCGGCCGCTACTCGGCCGACGCGTCCACGGTGTACTCGTCCCACTCCTCGTTCTCGGGGTCGAACTCGGTCTGCGCCGACTCCCAGGTGGCCGAGGCGAGCTCGACGCCCGGGACCTCGCCGAGCAGCGCGACGGGGTCGATGAAGTGGGCGAGCGAACCCGACGGGTCCACCTCGATGGCCTCGACGGACTGGGCCCGCTCCTCGTCGTCGAGGTACTCGTCCTCGGCGACCTGCTTCAGGGCGGCGGCCTTGAGCGCGCCCTCGTCGGTGATCTCCGCGATCAGCTCGATCTTGAGCTTGACGTAGCGCGGGGCGTCCTCGGTCGTTTCAGTGCTGGTCATGCGTGCGAGCGTACGGGACGGCGGGCCGCCCGGCGCACCGGATGGGCCGGGGCGCACGGGAAGGGCCGGCCCCTCGGAGAAGGACCGGCCCCACCGTCTCTCCGCATCGACTCCCCCACCCGGGAGCCGCGGAGACGCGCCGTACGGCGCGGTGTGCGCCGCGGGAGCCGCCGCACCCTGTCGACCGGCCGGAGCCGGACAGGGGCGGGACGACGGCGCCTCCCGCGGAGGGCCCCTCCCTCCGATTCCGGTCGGGGAGGGCGGACACGGCGGACCGGGTCAGGACCGTTCCGACGTGTCCGGAGCCGACCACGCCCGCCGGGGAGCCGCTCCCGGTGGCCGCTGCCGTCTCGCTCGGCGTCTTGCCGTTGACCACCACGATGCCGGAGCGTTGTTAACCACGTGCTGCGGGCAGGTGACGTCGGTGTACCACTTCGCCCGTGGACGAACCCACCGGATCCGTCCACGGGCGAAGCGTGGTGACCGATCGTCAGTGGGCGGCGCGGGTGGTCAGGAAGCCCAGCAGGTCCTGGCGGGTGACGATGCCCTGCGGCTTGCCCTCCACCAGCACGACCGCCGCGTCGGCCTTCTCCAGCACGGTCATCAGGTTGGTGACGGTCTCCCCGGAGCCGACCACCGGCAGCGGCTTGGACATCACCTTGTCCAGCGTGTCGGTCAGCTCGACGTCCTTGGCGAAGATGCCCTCCAGCAGCAGCTTCTCCACCACCGAGCCGATCACCTCGCCGGCCATGATGTCCGGGTGCCCGGCGCCCGGGGAGACCACCGGCATCTGGGAGACGCCGTACTCACGCAGCACCCGGACCGCCTCGGCGACCGTCTCGTTGGGGTGCATGTGGACGAACTGCGGGATGCCGCCCTGCTCGATGGCCTCCTTGCGGGCCAGCACCTCACCGATGTGGGCCTCGTCGGTGGACGAGGGCAGGAAGCCGTAGTCGGCCATCCAGTCGTCGTTGAAGATCTTCGACAGGTAGCCGCGGCCGCCGTCCGGCAGCAGCACCACCACGACGTCGTCCGGCCCGAGCTTGCGGGCCACCTCCAGCGCGGCCACCACGGCCATGCCGCAGGAGCCGCCGACCAGCAGGCCCTCCTCCTTGGCCAGACGGCGGGTCATCTGGAACGAGTCCTTGTCGGAGACGGCGACGATCTCGTCCGCGACGTTGCGGTCGTAGGCGGTCGGCCAGAAGTCCTCACCGACGCCCTCAACCAGGTACGGACGGCCGGTGCCGCCCGAGTAGACCGAGCCCTCCGGGTCGGCGCCGATCACCTTGACCTTGCCGCCGGAGACCTCCTTCAGGTAGTTGCCGGTGCCGGAGATGGTGCCGCCGGTGCCGACGCCCGCCACGAAGTGGGTGATCTTCCCCTCGGTCTGCTCCCACAGCTCCGGGCCGGTGGAGTGGTAGTGCGAGGCCGGGTTCTCCGGGTTGGAGTACTGGTCCGGCTTCCAGGCGTTCGGGGTCTCACGGACCAGGCGGTCGGACACGTTGTAGTACGAGTCCGGGTGCTCCGGCGCGACGGCGGTCGGACAGACGACCACCTCGGCGCCGTACGCGCGCAGGGTGTTGATCTTGTCGGTGGACACCTTGTCGGGACAGACGAAGATGCACTTGTAGCCCTTCTGCTGGGCCACGATCGCCAGACCGACACCGGTGTTGCCCGAGGTCGGCTCCACGATGGTGCCGCCCGGCTTGAGTGCGCCCGAGGCTTCGGCGGCCTCGATCATGCGCATCGCGATGCGGTCCTTCACCGAGCCGCCGGGGTTGAAGTACTCGACCTTCGCCAGCACTGTCGCGCTGATGCCCTCGGTGACCTTGTTCAGCTTGACCAGCGGCGTGTTGCCGACCAGGTCGATGATCGAGTTGTGGTACCGCACGGGGGTCCTCCCGGTCTTTGGGCATGCGAGTGCATTCGGTACTGCAAAGCCTAGGGCGTGGGCGGCGACCCGGGGTTCCCCTCTTGCACACCTCCCCCAATGGCCCACCCCCACCGCCACCTCCGGTACTCCCGCCGCCCATCCGGGTAAGACCGCTGTGCAGGCACAGCCGTGTCCCCGCCGGGGCGGCACGAGGACGCGAAGGGGGCACGGATGCCAGGCACAGCGGACTCGCGGGCCCGGGTGGCCCGCCGGATCGCCACCGCGGCGGCGTACGGTGGCGGCGGGCTCGGCCTGCTCGGCGTGGGCCTGGTCGGCCTGCTGCTGACCGAGAGCAAACTCGCCATCCAGGCCATCGGCATCCTGGAGACCCACCCGCCCAAGGCCGACGGCGTCTACGGCGAGGCCTTCGCCGACGGCACCTCCGCCCAGCAGCGGCCGCTGGTGCTGGCCGTCCTCGGCGACTCCACCGGCGCCGGCCTCGGCGTGGCCCGCGCCCGCGAGACCCCGGGCGCACTCCTGGCCGCGGGCCTGGCCTCGGTGGCCGAGCGCCCGGTGCGGCTGGTCAACGTGGCCCGCTCCGGCGGCCGCTCCGCCGACCTCTCCGGCCAGCTGGAACAGGCCCTGCCGCACCACCCCGACGTCGCCGTGATCATGATCGGCGCCAACGACGTGACCCGGCACAGCCCGGCCCAGGTCGCCGTCCGCCAGCTCGGCGAGGCCGTCGCCGCCCTGCGCGCCAACGGCTGCGAGGTGGTGGTGGGCACCTGCCCGGACCTCGGGACGATCAAGCCGGTCCGCCCGCCGCTGCGCTGGGTGGCCCGGCGGCTTAGCCGCCAGCTGGCCGCCGCGCAGACCATCGCGGTGGTGGAGGCGGGCGGCCGCACCGTCTCGCTGGGCTCGCTGCTGGGCCCGGAGTTCGCCGCCCGGCCGGAGATGTTCGCCGCCGACCGCTACCACCCCTCCGCCCAGGGCTACGCCACCGCCGCGATGACCGTCCTGCCCTCGGTCTGCGCGGCGCTCGGCCTGTGGCCGGAGGAGGAGCGCCCGACCGCCCCCCTCCCCGGCGGGACAGTGCTGTCGGGCGAGACCGTGCTGCCGGTCGCGGTGGCCGCCGCGGCCGCGGCCGGACGCGCGGGCACCGAGGTGGCGGCCGTGGAGGCGGAGGGGGCGGGTCGGCGCTGGGCCCTGTTGAGGCATCGGCTGCGGATCGGCCTGCCGGGCTCGGAGAACGGGAAAGGGCCAGGCACGAGCCCCGGTGCGCCTCCCGGGAACACGTCGGCCAGCTCACACGCTGAGGCCGGTGACGCCTGAACTACCAAGCGGTAGCTTACCTCCCGGACCGCCGGTCCGTCGTCACTCAGCGAGGAGCCCGTCATGCCCGAAGCCGTCATCGTCAGCGCCGCCCGTTCGCCGATCGGCCGGGCGTTCAAGGGTTCGCTCAAGGATGTCCGCCCGGACGACCTGACCGCCCACATCATCCAGGCCGCCCTGGCCAAGGTCCCGCAGCTCGACCCGCGCGAGATCGACGACCTGATGCTCGGCTGCGGCCTGCCCGGCGGCGAGCAGGGCCACAACCTGGCCCGCATCGTGGCCGTGCAGATGGGCATGGACTACCTGCCCGGCGCCACCATCACCCGCTACTGCTCCTCCTCGCTGCAGACCACGCGGATGGCGCTGCACGCGATCAAGGCCGGCGAGGGCGACGTCTTCGTCTCGGCCGGTGTCGAGACCGTCTCGCGCAGCATCAAGGGCACCTCGGACGGCCTGCCGGGCACCATGAACCCGATCTTCGACGAGGCCCAGGCCCGCACCAAGAAGCGCGCCGAGGAGGGCGGCGGCGAGTGGCACGACCCGCGCGAGGACGGCCTGCTGCCGGACGCCTACATCGCGATGGGCCAGACCGCCGAGAACCTGGCCGCGCTCAAGGGCATCACCCGCGCCGACCAGGACGAGTTCGGCGTGCGTTCGCAGAACCTCGCCGAGGCGGCGATCAAGGCGGGCTTCTGGGAGCGCGAGATCACCCCGGTCACGCTCCCGGACGGCACCGTGGTGAGCACCGACGACGGCCCGCGCGCCGGCGTCACCCTGGAGGGCGTGTCCGGCCTGAAGCCGGTGTTCCGCCCCGACGGCACCGTGACCGCCGGTAACTGCTGCCCGCTGAACGACGGCGCCGCCGCGCTGGTCATCATGTCCGACACCAAGGCCCGCGAGCTCGGCATCACCCCGCTCGCCCGGGTGGTCTCCACCGGCGTCAGCGGACTCTCCCCCGAGATCATGGGCTACGGCCCGGTCGAGGCCTCCAAGCAGGCGCTCAAGCGGGCCGGCCTGACCATCGACGACATCGACCTGGTCGAGATCAACGAGGCCTTCGCGGCCCAGGTGATCCCCTCCTACCGCGACCTCGGCATCGACATCGACAAGCTGAACGTCAACGGCGGCGCCATCGCGGTCGGCCACCCCTTCGGCATGACCGGCGCCCGGATCACCACCACGCTGATCAACTCCCTGCAGTGGCATGACAAGCAGTTCGGCCTGGAGACCATGTGCGTCGGCGGCGGCCAGGGCATGGCCATGGTCATCGAGCGCCTCAGCTGACCCCGCCGAACCGCTCCGAAGAGTCTGAAGCACCTTTGGAGTGACGTAGCGTAATTGAGGGCCGGATCACACCGCGAGGTCGATCCGGCCCTCCTCCTGTTCGTTTCCGGTCCGGAAATCGACACTGCGGAGCGGATCAACTCCACTGCGTAGACCGGTGTTACCTAACAATTTGGGGACAAGGGGGAAAGTCCTGGACGAATTAGACATTCGCCACTGCGGTAACACCCCCGAATGCGGCAGTGTGGACACGTAACCCCGTTCCGCTCCTCGCTAGGAGTACGTTCCGTGAGCGCCGTCTACACCGTCCTGCTGCTGACCCTGATCGCCGTGTCGACCGCCGTGCTGCTCCACCTCCGGGGACTCTCCCGCCGACTGGACGCGCAGGCCGCGCCCACGCCCGTCGACGAGGCCGCGATACGCCGGGCCGTCGCCGAGGCGCTCGCCGCCGACCGCGAGCGGGAAATCACCGAGGCCCGGGCGTTCTGGGCCGAGCAGGAGGCCCGCGCGGCCGAGGACGCACCACTGTTCGACTCCCCCTTCACCGGGGTGTTCACCGGCACCGACGAGTGGCCGCTGTTCTTCCCCCGCCCCACCGGCCCGCAGGACGCCGCCGACAACGCCGGGACGATGGACCCGGAGTTCGGCGAGGCGCTGCGCTCCGCGCTGGAGGACCTGATCAACGAGGGCGGCACCGGCCCGGCCGAGTCCGGCACCGAGGGCGGCGCGTCGCTGCACCCCGGCCACCCGGCCGGCGAGACCGTCAAGGACGCCCGGGCCCGCCGCGAGGCCGACCTGCTGGCCACCGGCCTGGAGTCCGGGCTGCTGGACGCCGAACCGACCGTGGAGGACGCCCCGGTCGCCGTGCCCGACCCGCGCCGCCACCCCTCGCACCCCGACTTCGTGCCGCGCCAGACGCCGTCCCGCGAGTGGACCGACACCCGGCTGGCCACCCTCGCCGAGGAGGCCGTCGCCCTGGTCGACGTCCGCCCCGGCCCGCTGGGCACCCTGGACGTGTACGCCTTCGCCGACGGCACCACGCTGTGCGTGGCCCCGGGCGACCGGGAGGCCGCCTACCGGCTGATCGACGCGGTCCGCGCCGGTGCGCACGTCCGGTTGCTCGGCGGCTCGCGCTTCTCCGGTTCGTACTCGCTGACCTTCTCCACCGACGAGGAGGCCGTCTACGTGCTCGCCGACCGGGTGGTCGCCAGCATCTGACGCCGACTCACCCAAGCAGCGGGGCGAAGGTCGGCCGGGTCAAGGGGTACCGACCCGGCCGGCCTTCGGCATGTCCGGCTCCGGGACGTCTCAGGCGCAGAGCTCGGCCGTCTCGCGCACCGCGGCCACCGCCCCGGCCAGCGCCTCGCCCACCGCCACCGGCCCGTCCGGCAGCGCCACCACGGCCCCCTCGGGCAGCGCCGCGAGCGCGGCCGCCAGGTCGTGCCCGGCGACGGCCAGCTGGTCCCCCACCGCGAAGGCCCCGGCGTCCGGGAACTCCCGGTCCGGCCCGCCCTCGGCCGCCAGCGCAAGCGCGGCCAGCCGCCGGGCCAGCGCCAGCACGGCCGCCGCCCGCGAGGCGTGCCCGGGGACGGCGCCCAGCAGCTTGCTCTGCGGCAGCGAGCGGAAACGATCCGCCAGGGAGTCCACGGCTTCGACCAGGGGCTGTACGTCATGCATGGAGAGGAGCCTAAACGCCGCCGGGCCCTGGAGCGCTTCGCGCTTCGCTCCGGGGCCCGGCGGCAGTGGGTGCCGGCAGGGGGTGCGTCAGTCGTCGCCGCGCAGGATCGCGATCAACCGCAGCATCTCGACGTAGATCCAGACCAGCGACAGGGTCAGCCCGAAGGCGGCCCGCCAGGACTCGCGCTGCGGGGCGCCCTGCGCGATGGCCGTCTCGATCTCCGCGAAGTCCAGCGACAGGAAGAAGGCGCCGAGGCCGATGCCGACCAGGCCTACCACCACGCCCAGCGGGCCGGAGCGCAGGCCCATGTCGGCGCCGAAGGCCATCGCGATCACGTTGATCAGCATCAGCAGCACGAAGCCCATCGCGACCGCGATGCCGATCCGGGTGTAGCGCGGGGTGACCCGGATCCGGCCGCTCTTGTAGGCGAACAGCATCGCCCCGAAGACCGCCGCCGTGCCCAGCACCGCCTGGATCGCGATGCCGTTCAGCATGGTGTTGAGGGCGTGGGTGACGGCGCCGAGCGCGAAGCCCTCCAGGGCCGCGTACAGCAGGATCAGCGGCGGGCTGACGCTTTGCTTGAACGAGACCACCAGGCCGACCACCATGGCCACCAGGCTGGCGCCGATCGCGAAGCCGAAGTTCTCGAACGGCAGCGTGAACCAGGCCACCGCGCCGGCGGCGACCAGGGTGAGCAGCGTCATGGCCGTGCGGGCGACCACGTCGTCGAGCGTCATCCGCCCGGTGGCCGCCGGGCCGGCCGACGGCCCGTTGTACATCTGGTACAGCTGTTCGTCCGTCAGCGGGCCCTGCCCCTGCGGCTGGGCGTAGGGGGTGCCCGCGTAGGGGTTGCCGTACGGACCCCCGGCCTGCGCGGTGGTACCGAATCCCGCGTAGCCGGGCTCGCGGGTGAAGGACCCCTCCCGCGAGAAGACCGGGTTGCTGCTTCTCATTGCACATTCCCTCCGTGGCGGCACTGCACCGCCCGCGCACCAGGGTAATGGCTTGGCAAAAAATTCGGGATACGCCGCGAGGAGGATCTGGTGAACGACTCCCGGCGGGGACGCCGGCGGCGCCCCCGCGGGTCGAGTGGTGCCCGGAGCCGGACTCGAACCGGCACGGCCTCGCGGCCAAGCAGTTTTAAGCTGCCCGTGTCTGCGTTCCACCATCCGGGCGTCCCGCGAAAGCACCCCTGAGCCTAGTCGCCCGGCTCACTCTTTCGCATGTTCCCAGCCCGGGAAGTTGTCATGTTTCCTTGCTATCTGACGAACTGTTCGGGATTTCGGCCACGAAGCGCAGCGAATCCGGCCATCGGGCCTCCCTCAGGGTTGCCCTCATACCGCAGGAGGAGAGTCCACCCCCTCCCGTACGTCCAGCGGTGGTAGGCCCAACCGTTCGGCGGAGCGACGCCAAACCATGATCACGTCGCGGAGCATGGAGGTACCCGTCAGTCGGCCCAGCAAGGAGCACCCCGTGACCACGTCGACCGCAACCGCCATCCGCACCGCGGCCGCCCGCGCCACCGGCCTGAACAAGGTCTACGGGGAGGGCGAGACCCGCGTGGTCGCCCTCGACGACGTCAGCATCGCGTTCCCCCAGGGCGAGTTCAC